>PFBM01000021.1:11112-78321 GCA_002773285.1 Candidatus Kaiserbacteria bacterium CG10_big_fil_rev_8_21_14_0_10_59_10 | reverse complement strand
AGAGCTCAGTATCAACCTGCCACACCAAAAGGGCCGTGCCGGTAAGCGTGAACTCTATTGGCTCGGAACCGAGCGCCGGACTTTCTTGCACAAGAGTGGCCGCCATGCCTTCACGCGGATAGAGTACAACATCCGCCTCCGAAGCGTCTGCGCTCACGAATGAAGCTACTGCCTGTGCGAACGCTCTCTCGTCAACGGCCGGAATGTGAATAGTGGCGCGCTCGTGGATACGGACAGTGCCTCCTTGCTCGGTAGTTGGTGGCAGTGATTCGAACGTGATGCGCGCCAGGTCGGCAAAACGGAACTCTCCATCGCCCGCGAGGGCTATGCTGCGCGCATTGGATTCGAGCCTGTCGCGTACCTCGGCACGAGCGGCCGCGAGTGTTGCCTGCGGAATAGCGGGACGCGAGCCCGAGAAACCACCGCTAAATCCTCCATCGGAGCGTGCGTAGATCCCAGCGAACATATCCGGCGTATCCGCGAGACCCGGAACGCTGAGGCGCGTCACAGGGCCGCTGTTGTATTGGCTCCCTGGCTGGTCGGCAAATACCTCGACGTCTATGCGGCCAGCGGTGGAGCCGCTGCGGCCCGGTACTACGATGGACTCAGGCGTGCGATAAATAAGCCCGTCCTGCGTCTGGAACCGGGTGTTCTTAATCAGTCGCACAGGATCTGCCGAATATTCGTTGAATACGGTAATGACGCCGGATGCGCGCTCCTCAACATGCTCAACGCCTTCTGCGGCGACTATCGCAGAGTCCTCCAGTACTTCCGTATGCACGGTGTAGATAAGCTGCGACTCAGAGGCAGCTGCGTCAGCGGGGTGCGCGACGAATCGCATTATCGGATCGAAGACCACCGTTTGGGAACGCGGCGTAACGGTTACGGTCGTTCCGCGAAGCAGGAGAAGCGCAGCTGAGACAATGAGAAGCAGTAGCGCAAGCGATGCCGCCGTCCATATCCAACGGCTACTTCTCCGCCTGCCGCCTTGAATTGCCTCCGGGCCAATCGCTTGATGCGGCGCAGGACGCGAGTGCCGGCCCGCGCGCGCGGGGACGTGCACGTTGCGGATACTGCGCTCCGGCGGCGCGCCCTCGGCGACTACCTCCGCCTCCTCTTCATTAGCATGTTCACGGCGCGCACGAGCCGCGTCCGCGTCGTCATTCGGAGGAACAATGTCTTGCATGTAATCTCGTACCATAAAATTCCACACTCACAACCCATTATATCGTCTTCAGCTGGATGGGAAACACGGTTATGTTGATAGTTCGCATACTACTTCCCTACGTACGCGCGCACGAACAGCGCTGCAAGCGAGATGGCGACATCCGGGGGAGTATCTTCGCTCCACGCGACGGCATGCGCTACGTGCGCATTCTGGAGCACCTCGACGTTGAACGGGTGTGTCGTGACCGTGAACGGGGAAAAATCAATGCGCGTAACGAATGTCTCCAGCCATGGCGCAAAAAACGGGTGTGTGATGAGTACGCATTCGTTCGGGAGGCGGCGCCGCTCCGCAAGCGAGCCGAGCGCAGCCCCAAACCTCGAGGCGTATTCTATCTCAGCGCGCGCAAGCTTCTCGCGCAGTGCAGAGGTCGCTTTTGAGTCCTCCCCGTCGATAAAGGCGGCTTTAAAGAGGTGTTCTGTCTCATCCGGAAGCCCGTTCGCGCCAGAGAGCTCGCGGATCACAGCCGATGTGCCGAATGGAATCCGGACGTGTTGACTGACCTCGTCTTTGCGTACGACGATGCATTCCGTCATATCTGCCCCGACGATCATTATGGTGAACGTATTCGTGCGTGTGAGGATCTCGTGCAGCGCGGCGAGCGACGCTCGCATACCGGAGTGGACGCGCACGTCCCGGCCGGGAAGAAGCGAGGATACCGCCGTATGTGCTCGGGCATTCATTTTTGCACTGCTGTGGCTCGAGAGCGTGATAACAGAGAGCTCAACCGCGCTTTTGCCAATGGGCTTTCCCGTAGGGTATCCATTGAGAAGCACGCGCAGTACAGCAGATTCGAATGGCAGTGATGAGCCGGCGGACTCTCGTATGGCTTGCTCGGCAAGTTCCGTAATGGTGCGCTGCCGAATAGCTTGCGCTTTCGGATATACGGAATCGTTTCGATGCGTCTCGGAGGAGTACCAGGGGGCACGTAGGATCACATGCGCACTCGCAACATGGCCATGCTTCTGTGCCGCTTGAGATACGGCAAAGGAATGCAGCACCCGAGCGCCCACGCGAGAGAGAAGACCGAGCGACGCCGAAGCAGTGTGTCTCGCTCCGCGTTCCCCATGCGGCAACACTGCTCGCTCATATGCAAGAATGCGCACGGGCTCTTGACGCGTATGTGAAAGCTCGGCAATGGCAAATCCCACACCACCGCTCTCCACATCGGCGATAGCGCACACGCTATTCGCACGCAGGCGCCCGGGCACTAAAAAAGGCCACCTCATTTGTGTAAGTATACAGCGCATCGCGCCGCGCAACGCGCCGCTATGCACAGGTGTCCTACGCGCGTACGAGCGATGCCTTGATGCGGCGTACGCCGGCGGATACCGCCTCTTCTTTCTGTATTCTGAATACGCCGCTCTTTCCCAATTCGCGCGTATTCTGCACGTGCGGGCCGCCGCAAAATTCGATCGAAAACGCACTCTCAAGCGGGCCGATGGAGTATACCGACACGCGTTCCGGATACTTGGCGCCGAATTCGCTCTCGGCGCCGAGCCGCTCGGCCTCGCTCTTCGGCATTTCGGTGCGTACGACAGGCAGTCCTTCGAGTATTTTTTCGTTGACGATATGCTCGACCTCGCGCTTCTGCTCATCGGTCATTTTCTCGCCGTGTGAGAAGTCTATGCGCAAGCGCTCACCCGTTATGTTCGAACCTCGCTGTTTGACGTGCGTCCCGAGCACGATCTGGAGCGCCTTTAAGAGAAGGTGGTGGGCGGTGTGAAGCCGGATCGTATCGTCGGAGCGGTCAGCCAGTCCGCCCTTGAACTTCTGTTCGCTTCCAGCTCGCGAACGCTCGCTGTGCGCCCGCATGTTCTCCCTGAACGCCTCTTCGTCGACGTCCAGGCCGCGCTCGCGCGCAAGCTCCTTCGTCATCTCAAATGGAAAGCCGTAGGTGGAAAAGAGCGTGAACGCGGCTTCGCCGGAAATGCTCCCTTCGCCAGCTATCTTCTCAAACTCGCGCATGCCCTTCTGCAGCGTCTTGGCGAACTGCACCTCTTCCTGCCATATCTCGCCGCGTATGCGTTGGTACGCTTCCTCGCCGGACAGCTCGGGATATGCTCCTTTATATTGCTCAATGGTGATAATGGCGGAGCGGACAAGCGCGCTGTCATCCGCATCCTTATCTCCAAGCCCGAGAGAACTAGCGTGAAGCGCGGCGCGGCGTAGGAGCCGCCGCAGAACGTACCCCTGTTCGGTGTTAGACGGCGTAACGCCGTCCGCTATCATAAACGTCGCGGCTCGGACGTGGTCGGCGATGATGCGGAAGGAGCGCGTATAGCGGCCGTCGTCATAGGACTTGCGCGCGAACTTCGCGAGAAGCGCAACAATGTCCTGCAACGGCTCCGTCGCGAACACGTCGGGATTCTCTTGCTCCGCAGCGGCGATACGTTCAAGTCCGCCGCCGAAGTCAACGTTCTGTTTCGGCAAGAGCGCGAACGAACCATCCTCCTTTTTGATGTACTGCATGAACACGGAGTTCCCTATTTCCAGGAAGCGGCCGCAATCGCAGTTTGGGTGGCACTGAGCGCCATACTTCGCATCGTGAGACGTCCCGAAATCATAAAACACCTCCGAATCAGGGCCGCCCGGCTCCCCGGCAGGCATATTCTCGGGTGCGCCCGCGCGACTCCACCAGTTCTTTCTTGCGTTGTAGTAGAAAATTCTGCCTCCGCGCATGCCAAGCCGATACCCGTCCGACTCGCTCCCTATCTCAACCACATCCGCGTCAATACCCTTAGCTGCGAACAGTTCCCGCCAAATCTCCGCCGATTCAATGTCGCGCGGAACGCCTCTCTGCTCGTTGCCGATGAAAGCCGTGACGTACAACTTCCTCGGGTCGAGTCCTACTACATCCGTTAAGAATTCAAAAAACCATGGCAACTGCTCCTTCTTGAAATAATCCCCTAGGGACCAGTTTCCGAGCATCTCAAAAAAAGTCGTGTGACGGTTGTCCCCCACCTCGTCGATATCCTCCGCGCGAAAGCACTTTTGCGAATTCACAAGCCGCGTACCGGCGGGGTGGCTCTTTCCTAGAAGGTACGGCACCAATGGCTGCATGCCGCTACCGGTGAAAAGCGTCGTAGGATCATTTTGCGGCACGAGAGACGCCGATGGAATTTCCGCGTGCCACCGAGCCCTAAAAAATTCGATATACGCCCTCCGCAACTCGTCGTACGTCATAAAGGCGAATTGTATCCGCATATGCGCACTAATTCAACGCGTTCATTGCCTTCAGTCGGTACCCGCGCTACCATGCGCGGCACTGTGAGGTACCGAATGCACACGCTCAAGAACGGCTTGCGTGCCGTCCTTATACCGCTCGCGGGCACCAAAACGGCGACGGTGATGGTGATGGCGGGTACCGGTTCGCGCTATGAGACAGAGAAAGAAAACGGCCTTGCGCACTTTCTTGAGCACATGTTTTTCAAAGGGACGGCGAAGCGGCCGAGTGCGCGAGCGATAAGCGAAGAGCTCGATTCCGTAGGCGCGAGCTACAATGCGTTTACCGCAAAAGAGAGGACCGCGTACTATGCGAAAGTGTCGAGCCAATATTTCGATACTGCGCTCGATGTCATCAGTGATATCTTCCTCAATTCGACGCTTCCTTCGCGCGAAATAACAAAAGAACGCGGCGCCATAGTGCAGGAAATAGGCATGTATGAGGACATGCCCATGCGCAAGATCAATGATGTGTTCGACGAGCTCTTCTTCGGAAGCGACCATCCGCTCGGTCGTCCGATCATTGGTACGCGCGAGAATGTACTTCGCTTCACGCGTGCGCAATTCGAATCGTACATGCGCGGCCACTACACACCACAGAATACGGTCGTCTGCGTCGCGGGCTCCTTCGATGAAGCGCGCGTATTGAGGAATATCGCGCGCAATTTTGGGCGGCTGAAGAAGCGCGAACCTCACCTGCATGCGGCCTCGGACCCAACCCCACCTGCGGGCCCTCGAGTGCGCATCAAGGAAAAGCATACCGACCAAACGCAGCTGATGCTTGGGGTTCCTGCATATCCGTACGGCCATACGGATGAGTATGCGCTCGAGGTGCTCTCCGCTATTCTCGGAAGCGGCATGTCGAGCCGCCTGTTCCTCGAAGTGCGTGAGCGGCGCGGACTGGCGTACTTTGTGCGTGGCTGGACGGATAAGTATCCCGACGTCGGGTATTTTGTCGTCCAGGCGGGTGTGGAGCACGCGAAACTTGAGAAAGCCGTACAAACGATCCTCGGCGAGCTCCGCAAGATCAAGCGCACTGACGTGCCGCATTCCGAGTTGAAGAAGGTCAAGGCGCATATGCGCGGCACCCTCACGCTGTCTCTGGAGACGACAGACGCGGTTGCGGAGCATGCCGCGACCTCTCTTATACATTTCGGTCGCGTTCGGCCGCTTTCCGAGATACTTGCGGGTATCGATGCGGTTACCGTCTCTGATGTGCGCCGTGTTGCGAAGGATGTGTTCCACACCGGGGCGCTCAACCTCGCAGTGATAGGCCCGCATACGGGCACCTCGGCCGTGGCACTGAAGGGACTGCTTCGCCTATAGCTAGGCGAGCCAGTCGATCGGCTTTTTGCCGTGTTCCAGGAGGTAGGCATTGGTTCGGCTGAAGGGCTTTGAGCCGAAGAATCCTCCCGCAGCCGAGAATGGCGACGGGTGTGCGGACTCTATGACGAGATGTTTCGTACGGTCGATGTGGATGCCTTTCGCTTTCGCGTAGTTTCCCCACAGGATGAAAACTAGGTGCTCACGCTTTTCGGAGAGGATGCGAATGGCGGAATCCGTAAACTGCTCCCATCCCCTGCCTTGATGGGAGCCGGCAATGCGGCTGCGAACGGTAAGCGTGGCGTTCAAGAGAAGAACCCCCTGTCGCGCCCAACGCTCCAAGTCCCCGCTTCTGTTTTTCATACTCGCCCCAAGGTCGCTTTCCATTTCTTTGAAAATGTTTTGCAGCGAAGGCGGCAGTGCGACACCCTCGCCCACGGCAAAGCACAGGCCGTTAGCCTGGCCAGCCCCATGGTAGGGATCCTGCCCGAGGATGACGACCTTCACCGCGTCGAACGGGCAGAGTTCGAAGCAGCGGAACACGTGCTTCGGCGGCGGATACACGACGGCATGGGTATATTCCTCGCGTACGAATTGCGCGAGTGACTTGAAATAGTCCTTTTTGAACTCGCCTTCAAGCTGTCTCTTCCACGAGTGCTCCAGCTTTACATGCATGCCGGCAGTATATAGCAAAGGGCGGCACTGATAGGTGCCGCCCTATCTCTACGCCGCTACAACTGATGCTGCGATCGGCGTAAAGTATCTTTTGCGAGAGTGCTCTACTTCCTCCACGCACCGCGGCCTGAATAGATCAATGAGGCGCAGGCGTGCCTCTTCGATCTTCTCAGAGTGGTCGCAGTTGAGGTAGCAAAGGTTGAATTCTACCTCCACCGTGACGCCATACTGCTCCTCCGGGTATGTGTGGATCGCGCAGTGCGATTCAGACAAAATGGCAACGAACGTGTATCCGAAGCCAGTGCCGAATGGTCGCATTGTGACGTCATACCCATGTGTTACAGGGTCTTGCGTAATGCAAAACCCCGCGGAAAGAAGCAGCGTTGCTATTGCTTGGGTCAGGCGAGAAGCATCGCCCTCCCCCATGGGCGAGAAAATCGCCCCCAGCTCGGCGCACTCGCGGAGCGTGATAGTCGTCGTCCGTCGATATGGACGTTCTACCGTCATCAACGCAGTGTCCTCCAGTTAAGGGTGAGCGATGCTCGAACAGAGCTGCGCACACTATACGCAAACTGCGCTAAAATTCAATGCCCGAAACCGCTACCTGTGTGCATCCGGTGTCGGCGGCACTGCCGCCTCTGCGGCAAGAAGCGCGCGCTTGCGCACAGCGCCCCTGTTGTATCCGCCAAGGGAACCGTCCGCGCGTATAACGCGATGGCATGGAATTGCCGGATTATAATTGTTTTTCAATATTGCGCCGACGGCCCGCGCGGCATGCGGCGCGCCAGCGGCGCGGGCAACCGCCCCATACGTCATCGTCCTTCCCGGCCGTATGCCGCGCACGACTGAAAGTACGCGCTCGCGAAAGGGGCGCGACATCATACGCCCGTGCTACGCGCGTCCCTCCTCGCGGGTCTGTTTTTTGTGGCGAGTGTCTGCAAGTGCTTCCCCGCCGCCTCGCGGTACGGGCAGAATTCGCAGTTCTCTCCGACAGGCGGTATCTCCTCGCTGTCGAGGCATGCCTTGATGAGCGGCAGCGTTTTATCTATCCACGACGTATCGCCTTCGCACGGCACAAGCGTGATCTCAAATTCAAGCCGCCCGTCGAACGCCGCTTTATCCGAGCTGGCATTGGCGTAGACGAAGTAGCCGGTCGGATGCACGTTGAATCCGTTTTTCTGCAGGAGCCACTGGTACACGCCCATCTGGCGCCTGTACTGCTCCTCCCATGACGAATCGGCAAGGGATTCGATAGTACCGTTCTTTGATGTCGCTTTGTAGTCGACAACTATAAGTTTTCCTTCAGGGGTCACCCACACGTCGTCGACCGCCCCCGAGATCGTAAAACCGGTCGCCGCATCTTGCCAGGTAATGCCCTTGAAGTTCTCCCGCCATATATCGATCTTCGGATGACGGAACGGCACGGCGTCCACGCCGTAGGCCTTCATAAGCGGGTGCGCCGTCCCATCGATACGGTGTACGTCGAACTCTTTTTTAAACAAGGCATCGACCGCGACGTTCAGCGTGAAGGCGGGGCCGCGCGGCCGGCCGGTGCCGAGTTTGTTGTCCAGGTAAAAGCAACGCGGGCATTCCAAGAAAAGGTCAATTTTGGAACGCGACAGGCGCCAATTCCTGCCGCCATAGTTCCAGTCAGCCCCACGCGCCGGATTGTACCGTTTTGTATATTGCGCCACAGGCCCACTATATCATGAGCGCGCATTACGCACCGTGCACATAGCGGCACTTACTCCCTCATTCCGCCGAGCGGATGCTCGTACGGCTCTTCCGGTTGTTCAGGATGATTATCAAGCAGGATGCGCTTGAACCTATTCTCCACGTACCACATCCCAAAGAGCACGGTGAGAGCAAGCAGAACAGCGAATATGGCGATCGCGTACATGCCGAAACCGACCATAGCCCCTACTGCCGCTGCCACCCAGAGGCCCGCGGCGGTAGTGACACCATGCAGCGCATGGCCTCGAAAAATGATGAGGCCCGCGCCAATGAATCCGATTCCCTGCACGACGGCCGCGAGCACGCGCGCGGGGTCGAAGTTCACGATACCCAGATACCGCACGTCAATGTGCAACCCGGCTACGATAAAAAGGCATGACCCGAGAGACACAAGCGCAAAGGTGCGCGAGCCGGCGGCCTGGCGCGCCATCAGCGCGCGCTCAGTCCCGATGAGAAGACCAAGGACCGTCGCTAGGAGAAGCTTCCCGAGAATTACTGCCTCCGTATCGAACAGCTCGGGCATGGTGCATCGTTGGTACGCGGCGGTGTCAGCCCTCGTTCGTGCTGAATGGCGAAAGCGCACGGAAAACCTTGGCGGTGTCTTCAAGCGGCGTGTCCTTCTTCATGTCAAATACGCGGTCGCCGTCATCGCGGTATACGACTACCTCATAACTGCCGCCCGCTTCGGTCGCCCGCAGTAAGGTGACGCTCACCTCCTCGTACACGCCGGCATCGCGCCGCGCCGCCCCGAGAACGTTGCCCGGCCGTCCTTCCACGGCGCGCTCGCGCACCGCGATCCAGCCCGTTTCGGTGAGCGTGACACTCTGTACGGTGACGGAGCGGCCAGCGAGTTGGTCTGACACCGCTATGCTGTAGCCCGAATGTTGCGCGCCGCCTGATGTACCCTGTTGCTCGCCGTCGAGATCCTGTTCCTCGGATGTATCCGGGATGTCGCCGGAGGCCTGCGGAATGCCAGCCCTATCCGAGAGGGCGAGCCATGTCGCAAGCGATCCGATAAGAATGCCGGCGGCCACTCCTAATAATACGTGCTGCCATTGAACATCGTTCGTCATGCCCCTATTGTAGCGGCGCCCATCGAGGTGTCAACGTGCACTATCCGACCGTGCATAAGTGCTTCGCTTCGTCGAGCACGCAGGGTATTCTCGCCGGCTTAACGCCATATTCCTCCAGCAAATGGCCGCTCTGCACATTCTTGCAAAGAACTATCTTCGCATCCATGAGCCGCTGCTTCTCACCCTCCGTGAGCGTCGTGAGGCATGTGAGCGGGTGGACGCCGCCTTCTTCGATGAGGGAGCGCAGCCCGCGCCCCTTTGGATACTCCCATGCGATGAGCGTAAGGTTCGCGCACTGCGCGTACCGGATGGCATTTTTGGTAAAGCGCGTGTTGGTGACGAGCCACCCGTCATCCACGCGCGAAGATTGCTCCGCCGCGCGCGCCAAATCCTCATACCGCGCACGGACGTACAGCGCATCCTTGATGTCGGTCTTGCCGGAAGCCGCGTTGTGGAACTTGGCCTCAATACCGACGCGCTTGCCCGCGCGCTCGGCGAGCACGTCCACTTCGTGCGGCGCGCATCGGCCGTACAGTTCGGCGCCGGTGCGTACAGCCCAGCCGTGCGCCCGCAGCACCTCGCCGAGAAACTGCTCGAACGGAAACCCTGACGGACCGAGCGCGAATACGGCACGTTTGATGGAGTAGCGAGCGGCAACAGGCGGCGCCTCGTCGCGGCGCAGGTACTCGAACGCGTGGCGGTATATCTCTTCGGTCGTCATGCCCTCGTAGAGTTCGCTCTCGATGCGGGCGATTATCCTTTCGCGCGCGTCTTTGGCGGCGCCTGCGCGCGCGAGCGAGGCATCCAGCTTGCGGGGGTCGAATGGCTCCCTCTCTCCGTCGGCCTTCAGTATGTTGGCGTTAGCGGTCATGGGAGCGAATGTGGTGCGTCAACACGGTAAGCGGTATGGGACTGCCGTCGAGCGTGGCGGTGAACGCGGTGCCGACGGGCGGCGCGAATGTAACGACGCGGAACGCGCGCGCCGTCGGCTCCGGCTCGCATACACGCGTCGGGTCGATCCATGTCGATATCGAAAGCGCGTATTCGCTTGCGTCACTCTGGTGGACGCGCACGCTGATGCCGTGGCAGTCCGACGGCACCATCACCATGCCGGAAAGGCGGTGTACGCCGTCCTCGATGGTGTCGCGCACGATGACGTGCGCCAAGGAATCTTCAGCTTGCGCAAGGATCGTACTTCCGAGAAAAAGATATGCGGCATATGCGAGTGCACCCGCGATAAGCGCGAGCCACATGACGCGTAGAAACACTTCAGACATTACGCGCATTATACGCGCACTCTATGTATATGGTGCGTACTTTCCACAGGTCTCGCGATGCTATGCAATGATGCCTCCACCTAGGATTCTCTCGCCCTCATACAGGACGAGCGATTGGCCACGCGCGGCGATGCGCGGCTTCTCCAGCTGCAGCTGAAACGCAGAATCATTCACACGGGTACACGCGACTCCTACCGGCGCCTCTCGGTAGCGAAGCTGCGCATGCGCATGCAGGAAGCGAGGCGGCTCGCCTGCGAGCCAGTGCATGGAGCGAATGGTCACGCATGTAGTCATGCACCGTTCCCTGTCCCTAGTCACCGTTATCGTATTGTCGGATACGCTCGTACTCGAGACGTACGCGGGCACAGAAGCCGCCTCTCTACTGAAGAGGCGGAATCCGTGGCGCTGCCCGATGGTATAGAGTGCCGCGCCGTCATGTGCCCCTATCGAACGGCCGGATTCGTCAAGCACGGATCCCTTTTCTACTCGGATGAAGCGTGACAAAAAATCGCGCATCGATACCTCTCCCACGAAGCACAGTCCCTGACTGTCGGGCTTATCGGCGACTGGTAGCGCATAGCGTTTCGCGAGTGCACGCACATCGCTCTTTCGCATGCCGCCGAGCGGAAATTGCGCAAACGCAAGGTCTCTCTCGCGCAGCATCCATAAGAAATACGACTGGTCTTTTTGCAAATCTTTTCCCCTGTAGAGCGCATGCCGTCCGCCTTCTTGCAGTATTCGCGCATAGTGGCCTGTCGCAATGCACTCCGCTCCCTCGCGCCGAGCCCACGCTGCGAACGCGCCAAATTTGATGGAGCGGTTACACAACGCATCGGGGTTCGGCGTACAGCCCATCGCGTAGGCCTCACGCATGTATCCGACAATGTCGCGTTTGTACTCCTCCGACAGATCGAGTTCCCGCATCGGGATACCGAGAGCGACGCACACGCGCATGGCATCAACGCGGTCCTTTCGCCATGCGCACTCGATAAACTCGGGCTGCCATATCTTGATAAAGCAACCCACTACTGTGTGCCCCGCTTTTTTCAAGAGCGCGGCGGCCACAGCCGAATCGACGCCGCCGGAGAGTCCTACATACACGCGCATAGACCCGTAGCTTGTAGTCCCCCGACCTCGAATGCAAGCACTGCATCGGTCATAGACCCCGCTTCGTAGCTATGTTCCAAGATACAATCTCTTTTTCCGCAGATGCTCTTCGTACGTCCTGCTGTAGTGCGTAACGCCGGTATTGTCCGCAAGATAGTAGTAGTATCCGCCGTCTATCGGGGTGATGGCGGCACGTATGGAGCTGAGGCTCGGACTGCCGATGGGCGTGGGCGGGAGGCCTTTGTAGCGATACGTGTTGTAGGGCGAATCGGAGCGCAGGTCTTCCAATGTGAGCTGGAACGTCGAGCGCCCGATCGAGTAGAGAAAAACGGCATCGACCTGCAGCAGCATGTCTTCGTCAAGCCGTCGCCACAAGACGCCGGCTATCCGCCTTCTGTCCTCGTGGTCGCGCGCTTCGCGCTCCAGTATCGATGCCATGATGAGCACCTCCTCGAGCGGGCGTCCGAACGCCGCAATTTCTTCCTCAAGCTGAGCAAGCTGTGCATCGAAGTTTTGCCGCAGTGCCTCAAGCACAGTATCTTCGTTCGCGCTTGGCAGGAAAAAGTACGTGTCCGGAAAGAGGCGGCCCTCGTACGGGAGCGCTTTCGCCGTAAAGAGCTCTTTATCGAATCGCAACAACTCCTCGTCCAAGAGCTCGGCTATATCGCGCACCATCGCGCCCTCCGGTATTCGTACGCGCCGCGGTTCCATACCGTAGCGGCCGTGGGAGAGCGCCTGCGCTACGCCCCATAGGCCCGTCGGTTCCTCGAACAAATACTCTCCCGCGTGCAAGCTCCGCTCGTTGCCCGTGAAGCGCACGAGTAGCCGGAACCACAGCGCGGAGCGTACGATCCTCTCGCGCTCGAGCGTCTCTGCGATGTCGCGCACCGATGCGCCCTGCGGCACATCGACGATCGCCTCGGTAGGAAAATCGTGCGGTGGCGAGAATACGGATGTGTACAGCGCAAGCGCGAACACGAAGACGGCGAGAAGGATGGCGGCAGTGCGTCTGTTCGCATTGCGGCTGAGATACTCCTCCGCGCGCGACCAGCGCGAAAGAGTGCCGTCCATGTACTCCTCGAATGCCTCTTCCAGTTTCTTATCTTCACTCATAGAGAGCTGCGGGCGCTTATACGCATGGGTTGCATACGGCACATCACCGAAGCGGCAAATTCGGCGGCGGCTCGGCCTTTGTGGACGGAATGCGCTGCAAACCGGGCGCGGCTATCGTGCGGCTCGGCGGATGGTAGATCGTCGCGAGCGCCTCGGTGCTCATAATAAAAAAGGGTGTTATCCACGGCGTGTAGAAATAGGAACGCCGGCGGTACGCATCGAAAAAGCGGCGCGCCTGCCTTCTCCAGCGGATATTGCGGAAATCCTGCCACGGATAATCGAAGTCGTTGTGCCACTTTCCCGGGCGTAGGCCGTTTAGGTGGTCGCTATTGAATGGCAGAAATACCCACCGTATGGCGGAGCGCGTTGTGCCGCTAAACTCTTCGTGTTTTGCCGCATAGAGCGTGCGTATGCCGACAGTGAATGTTTTCTTGCTTGCGTGCCGCTCGAGAGCCCGTATCTGCTCTGTCTGCCGCCACGTCGGGTGCGGAAAGCCGCGCCGCGCCTCTTCGCCCGGCTCCAGATGCTCCCCGGTCGGCTGTATGGATGCCTCCTTGCGTATGTGCTCAACCTCCGCTTTTACCAGCTTCTGGAAACCCGTCTCGCTCTCCTTGTTGGCGCGTATGAGAATTTGCATCCACGCCATCTCGCTTCCTTTCAAACTGCTAAAGACCTCGATAACCTGTGCAAGAGGGTCTACTTTGAACTCTTCCTTCGGGTCCTTGTCGAGTTCTAGGTCTATGTACGAGCGGATCGGATATGGCGCCGGGTCGCGCCCATCGGAGCGCTTATCGTACGCATACTGGTTTCCCCACACTTCGTACACGGATGGATCGTAGACAAAACGTGATGCGTAATCTTCGGCCTCGTGTATCTCGATCTCCGGATACTGCGCATACAATTGCGTTTCGAGCACGTTCTTGTATTCTCGCCAGCACCAGAGGTAGAAATGCACGTCGCCACCGAACGACGCGAGCTCGAAGGAGAACCAGGGCCGCATTTTCCCCTCCCACCATCGCATGATAAAGGTCGTCTCATTCGACGTAGTGTAAAACTGCGAAAGGGCTGTTTCCATCGCCCGCGGCGACTTTGTGACCTCGCGCGGCATGCGGATATCGAGCAGCACTGGTTTTCGCGTTGCAAGGTACTGCGTATTCACGTACCACATCCAAATGCGCGTGAGGGCGATGATAGAGGCAACGGGTATCCATATCGGCGCCGTTGCGAATATCCAGCTCCACACCAGTACGGGAAGAGCCGGTACCAGTGAAGACGCCGCCGAAAAAAGGAGTACATAGATGACTATGAGCGCGAGTCCGCGCGAGACCCCCCAGTCACCTATCCACTCGACCCATGCGTCGAAATATCCGTGCGGCTTGCCCGGTTTCGCTAGGGCATCGATGCGCCTGCCCACCCAGCCGGTAAACGACTGTATCATCCTGTCCAGCACGGATTGCTTTTCCTCTTCCGCCATCGCACTATCATACCAGTCCTGTGCGCACTTTCCGCATGGAAGCGGGCTTGTCTGCGGACAACGCGGCTATGAGGCGATGCTGTAGCGGCCGTCCGCGCCGCGCGTGAAGGCGTCGCTCTGGAGATTCACGGCAATAGTTGCGTCTTTGACGTAGCGCTCGCGCTTCACACGCTCGATTATGTCTTCGCGCAACAGCGGACCCTCTTCCGCGATGATGTTCTTGATGACCTCGCGCACGACGCCGGGCGCGTACCCCCATTCCTTAAGGGCGTACAGGCCGCGCCCGACCAACACAAATCGGCTGTCCTTAATAAGTTCATTGTGCGTTGTTGCGGGGTGCGCGTTCCTATCGAACAGCTCGCGAATGCCCTTCGCCACTTCGGTAAAGTGCATGGGTGAGCCGTGACGCTTCAGTGTGAGGTACGCAAAGTCACGCGTGTTCTTGATGCGCACGTGCGGCGAATCGCTCCTACCCCACTCACCAAGCGGGTTGCGCGCAATACGCTTGGCAATGGCAAGCCAGCGAGACGGCGCCTCTTCGGAACGTGCACGCACACCCTCCTCTTTCAGAATGCGTACGAACTGCTGCACAAAATCACTCTCTGGAACGAGCCGCTCGGCGCTCAGCTCCTCATGCAAGCGCGAAAGCGAGCGCTCTACCGCCTCGGCAAGCGCCGGGTCCACGTGCCAGCGTGCGTGAAAGTCGGGATTATCCGGCCTGTGCTCGAAGTGGTGCCCTACCGTGAGAAGAAAGAGCACATGGTTGCGTTCGGCCTCCGACGTAGCGAGAGCGGCCAGAGCAGCCGTCTCGGATACGATGCTGCCGAGCTCATGCACGGCGCGCTTGAGGTCATCGATCGCGTGCATGTTGCGGCCGTATGCCTCCGATTCTCGGACCATTGCGAGGGAGTGGTTCTCTATCTGGCGTATGCGCTCCCGTGTCACCCCATACTCCTTGCCAATTGCCTCCAGCGTGCGCCGCCGCGCGCTCGTGCCGAGGCCAAAACGCTCTGCAACGACTCGCCGTGAGCGTTCAGGCAGAGAGGAAAGGAGCTCTTTCGTGACGCTGCGCGTAGTGAATTGAAGCATAGCGATGGTGGATTTGACTGTTTTTATGACAAATGTCTTTATGCGTGACGTAGTTTTAGCAGGCGCCTTCGCCCTTGTCAAATCTATACGGCTGAGTGCCGCATTGTCCACACGTAAGTCCCACATGGCGGCGCGTGCCGCGCATGTGCGTGGGGGCGCTTGGTGATAGAATCGTGCTATGGCACAAAGCGCTCGAGTCCCACCGCAGGATGTTGATATGGAGCGCGCGCTCCTCGGCGCCCTCATGCTTAACCCGAATGCGATGTTCGAGGTCGCGGACGTCGTCGGCGTTGATTCATTCTATGCAGGCAAGCACCGCACTATCTTCGACGCGATGCTCGCGCTCCACGGCAAGGGCGAGCCGATCGACCTCGTGACGCTTTCGGGCAAACTGAAGGAACGAAAGCAGCTTGCGGGTATCGGCGGCGGCGCATACCTGTCTGAATTGGTGTCTACCGCGGCTTCTCCGGGTAGCGCGCGCCACTATGCGGAGAACGTGCAGTCGAAGTACGTACTGCGCTCTCTTATTGACGTCGCTGGGCGCATCGCCGAACTCGGGTTTGCCGAGGATAGAGAGATAGAACAGATACTTGATGAGGCGCAGCAAGCGGTGTTCGCCGTCGCGAACGCGCCGAGCCTGCGGACATTCTCTACCATCAAGGAGTCACTCAGCGACGCGTGGGAGCGTTTGGAGCAGCTGCAGCAGCATGACGGTTCGATACGCGGCGTACCGACGGGCTTCCCACAGCTCGACAACTTGCTCGCAGGACTGCAGCGCTCGGACCTTGTCATACTCGCTGCCCGCCCTTCCATGGGTAAAACCGCCCTCGCGCTCGACATCGCGCGTCAGAGCGCGACCAAACACAACACGGCGGTGGGCATTTTCTCGCTCGAGATGAGTTCCCAGCAGCTGGTTGACCGCATGCTCGCCGCAGAGGCCCGCGTCAATTCATGGCGGCTGCGCACGGGCAAGATATCTAAAGATGATGAGTACGAGCGTCTGCAGCACGCCATTGCGACGCTTTCCGACGCGCCAATATTTATCGATGATAAGCCGTCCTCAACGGTACTCACGATGCGCTCTGTCGCACGACGGCTCAAAATGGAAAAGGGCCTCGGCCTCGTCATCGTGGATTACTTGCAGCTCATTACGCCTTCAACCACCCGCTCGTCCGATTCGCTCGTACAGCAGGTGACGGAAATCTCCCGTTCACTTAAGGCGATGGCGCGCGAGCTGGACGTGCCGGTCCTTGCACTTTCGCAGCTGTCGCGCGCCGTCGAGCAGCGGCGCGGAAAGCCGCGCCTCTCCGACCTGCGCGACTCGGGCTCAATAGAGCAGGATGCCGATGTCGTCATGTTCATTCATCGCGAGGATAAGATGCAGGACGGAGGCGAACGCACGGGCATTGCGGAAATACTCGTCGAGAAGCATCGCAACGGCCCGGTTGGCAAAATTGACCTTCGCTTTGATGAGGAGAAAACCACGTTCATTTCACTCGAGAAAAGCGATTTCGGCGACTTTACTCCAGAGGCGGAGGTGGAGCAGCCCTTTTAATGCACATGGATGCGCTCGATAAGTTAGCGACGTTGTTTGCGCGCTTTCCCGGCATCGGACCCCGCCAGGCGCACCGGTTCGTGCAATTCTTGCTGCGCTCTTCGCCTTCTATGCGGCGCGAATTGGCCGACTCGATACGCGCACTCGGCGCAACCGTCAACCAGTGCGATGCGTGCATGCGCTACCACGCCGGCGCGAAGGGGCTCTGCGCGCTATGCGCCGATCCCGCACGCGACGCGTCGATGCTTGCCGTGGTCTCCAGCGACGCGGACCTCGCCGCCCTGGAGCGAAGTGGCACGTATCGCGGCCATTACTTCGTGCTCGGAGGGACCATCTCCCTTGCGAGCGAGAAGGCCAAGGCGCTGCGCGAGCGCGAACTCCTCTCGCGTGCACAGGAGCGCGCATCGGCAGGCCTGCGTGAGGTCATTCTAGCCCTGCCGGCGAATCCAGAAGGCGACTACACGGCCATTCATGTCCGCGACGCGCTTGCCGCGCTTGCGGCGCGGCACGGATGGAAGATAACGATGCTCGGGCGGGGCCTTTCGACGGGCAGCGAGTTGGAGTATGCGGATGCCGAGACACTCAAAAGCGCGCTCGAGAACAGGCGCTGACGCGCCGCCCGCTCGGGCGCCTAGGGCAGCTTGGTTATGCGTACCTTCGCCTGCGTCTGACGGTGCCCCTTCTTCTTAAATGAACGGCTTTTCTGCCTGTATCGGATGACCGTTACTTTCTTCGCCTTGTTCTCCGCGACCAACTCACCCGTAACGACCGCGCCGGCTATATACGGGGCCCCGACCGCGGTCTTCGCACCATCGTCGGTAAGAAGGACCTTATCGAAGGTTACCTTTGTCCCCGGCTCCCCTTCCGCCAGCTTCTCTATCGTCACGATACTATCGGTCATCACGACGTACTGCTTCCCGCCCGTTTCTATAACGGCTATTTTTGCCATAGTGGCGGCACTATACTTGGTTTATCTCTCGTCGGCAAGCGCGGGCTTCTCTAAAAGAGGCGCGTCAAGCGCTGCGGATTCACCGGTAATGCGCAGTACGTCCTTGTCGATCTTTCCGAGCTCCTTCGAGCCGGCGTTGTAGTGGTTTACCGTCGTCGAGAGAGAGGAGCCGAGTTTTTTGTAATAATCCTCATACGCCTTTAGGTGCCGCGACAAGTTCTCGACGTTCTTCGCGATGTCTTTTGCCGTTTCCTCGATCTTGAATGCTTTAAAGCCGTAGAGCACCGATTGCAAATACGCGGCAAAGGTGGTCGGCGAGACGATGATCACCTTCTTTTCGTTGTACGCATAGTCGATGAGATTCCGCGTGTTGACCTTGACCGACCCTATCTCGTTTATGAGAAGGTCGTAATAAATGGCTTCGGCCGGGATGTACATGAACGCGAACGGCAGCGTGCCGTCCTTCACGCGCACGTATTTTGCGCACTCATCTATGCGAAGCTTGAGGTCGTTCTTGAAGTCCTTCTCCAGCTCAAGGCGCTGCGCGTCGTCGACCGCGCTCAGAAGCCGATTGTAGTTATCCAGTGAAAATTTAGCGTCGACGGGAATAATGCCTTCTTTAGTGAATATGGCGGCGTCGACCGTTTCTCCGCCGGGAAACTGGTACTGCATTTGAAATGTCCCCGAGCCGCCGAGGATATTCGTCAAAATGAGTTCAAGCGAGGCCTCGCCGAGGTTCCCCCGCTGCTTCTGATGCTTCAATACCTTTTCGAGATTCGCGAGCTGCTCCGCGATGGTCATAAAGCGCGCGGTGGCCTCGTTGGTTTTGGTCTGCTCACGCGCGACTTCCGTCAGCTGCTTTGCGACCAAGTCGCGGATATCCGATGCCAAGCGCTGCGACTCGCCGAACTGCGCCTTCATCGATTCGAACATGCGGTTCGTGCCGCCCTCGAGCTTTTGCTCCACTGTACGAGACAGGTCCTGCAGCTGATTTTGGAGCAGCATGAGGCTCGATGCGTCGCCGCCGCCCTTTCTCACGCGCCAGATGAGGTATGCCAAAAGCGTTATGTTGGCGAGCAGTATAACGACTATCGCCGCTTCCATTGCGTCATTCTACCATGCTACACTTCCGGAATGATAACAGCGGATATCCGTGCGGCTATGGTAGCCGCCATGAGATCGAAAGATGCGCTCCGTGTCGATACGCTGCGGGGAGCCCTTGCAGCGTTTACGAACGAGCTGGTCGCAAAGGGACGCAAGCCGACAGAAGAACTATCGGATGCGGAGGCGGTGACGGTGCTGAAGCGCCTCGCGAAGCAGCGTAAAGAATCGGCGGAAAGCTATGAGAAAGGGGGCCGTGCCGAGCTTGCCGATAAAGAGCGCGCCGAACTGGCGATTGTCGAGGAGTACTTGCCGCAGATGGCGAGCAGGGATGAGATAGAGCGAGTGGCACGCGCCAAGAAAGACGAGCTACGTATCGCCGATGCATCAGGGGCGGGCAAACTGACCGGCGCGGGGATGAAAGAGTTGGGCGGCAATGCCGACGGTAATGAGGTGAAAGAGGCAGTGCAGAGAATCTTGTCCCAATAGAGTATCCATGGTATAATTAAAAAAGTGGCATAGAGGTGCGTTGCGTACATCCGGGCAACGCGAGGAGGATGAGGTGGCCAGCATCCTATACGCCGATGAGCAGGAGGTGAAGGTAATCGTCTACAGCGATGTGGCGATCGTATTCACGTGCCCGCTCGAAACTGCGCTCACATGGAAGAGCCTGCGTGGTTCGAAGGAGCTGTTAAGCTCCCGGTTCGACCCGCGGCGCTACGGCGTGAAGCGCGAACACTGGATAGCCGCGAAGAAACTCGCATTTGGCGCCATGCGACAAAAGCGGGGGTTGGCCCGCAAGAGGCGTGCGAGAATGGCGCGGCAATCAGAGCAAAAAGATCTGTTTGATGCATGAGACGCGCATATGATGAATTGATTGAAGCGGGTCCGCACTGGATGCCGCTTCTTTTTTTTACTGCAGAGTGAACCGCCACGGCTTATGCGCCCACTCCCCGGCGTATGCCACGCCTATCCTTGATGTACGAATAATTTCGCTGCGGCGCACCCGCACTCCTCTGTCTTCAATCCAGAGCCCGCTCGCTGCGGTCGCCGGCTGCCCATTCAGCGCTCTCGTGACGGCAAGTTCCTTTGTTACCCTTCCCGGCCCCAGTATTTCGCCCGCGATTTCGCCCGCGCGCACCCTACCCCCTCCCCTTACCAAGGACGGTCCTTGGTAATTTTGGGGGCGAGGCGGTAGAGATGTACGTGGAGAAATGTGGACGCCGCGTATAAGGACAGCGGCTGGATACCCTTCCGGACCGCATACAATATTGAGCATTTCGTGTATGCCGTAGACGAGATAGACGTACCAGTGGCCCGGCGGCCCGAACATGACTGCGCTCCGTGGCGTGCGTCCGCGCGACGCATGGCTCGCCAGGTCGTCGAGTCCGTCATACGCCTCGACTTCAGTTATCATCGCTGAGACAGTAGCGCGGCGCATTGAGCGAACGAGGCATTTACCCAATAGTGCAGGTGCTATGTCCGTCGCTTTTTTTCGAAAAAAAGAGGTGGGCAGAGTGCGCCTCATGCGGGCACTATGCGTGAATTCGCCCGGGTTGGAAAGCGTAGAGCGACACGCCTGCAGCGCACGCCGCAATAAGTATCGCAAGCGCGAGTGAGATGAACGCGCCAAGATAGACCGCAGCTAAGGCAAGAATAAGTGCCAGAGTGATACGCCCGAGCATCTGCCCCATGTCCTTCAGTGCGGAAAATTCGTCGACAAAGTGGCCGAGGTCCGCCGCTTGCTCAAATGCTGCGCAGTCAACGCCGATACGCCTAAGCGGATTGCCCGCATTGGAATACGTGTCGACGATGATAAGCGCGATGGGCGATGCGGCCGTGAGCCGCAATAGCCAGCCCGAGGCACCGAGTGCGGCGGATACGTGTATGGAATCGCCAAGAGGCGTATCACGCACGGCGCGACTGATATGTGCGCGCAGCAGAATGGTCGCACCGAGAGAGAGCGACATGACAGCGCCGAGCACGAGAAACGAGCCGTCGACGACGGTAAATACCGCAAGCGGCCACGCGAACAGGAGTGCCGCGCCTTGCACGCCCTGCAGAAAAGAAGATGAAAGCAGCGGGCGCTCAGACGCAGAAAAGAGCCGCCGCATGCTCTCGGCGAACGTCCAATCATATCGTTCGTACGCGGTAGGTGCGCGAGCGAGAAAAATCATAGAACCGAGAAGCAGCAGGCCGGCGCACAAGAAAAGAGCGGCGGCACCCAGTGGGCTGTATATCAGTATGAGCGCACCGGCGAGCGGCAGCGACGCGATGCCGAGCTCTCGCAGGTAGTGTGAGCGGTATGCCTGCTCCGCTGTACGGTCGTCCATGACGCGATACGGCACCCAGTAGAGCGCGCGGTACAGTCCAAGGAGCACCACCGCACTGCATAAAGCGGCAAGCGGAAGCGCTCCCTCTCGCTCGCTGAAAATATGCGCAAACATGGCGAACGCCGCCACCGCAGCGAGCGCCGCAAGTGACATGCTGCGCCGCGCCCCCGCGCGGTGGAGAAACCGCGCCGCGAAGGGCGTTGTGTAGAGCGAAACGGTTTGTGAGGTTGCGTGCAAGAGCGCCGTTGCCGCGAGCGCGGCTCCAACCGATGCGAGCGCGGCAGAAAGTAATTCGAAGGACAGCACCCACACGAACACGTGCGCAAGCGCGAAGGCGGCGCGCACGAGTGTGCGATGCGTGTACAGCGATGAATGCATATCTACTGGCTCTCAACAGAGTGCGGCCTGCGGTAAAAGCTCGCGATGCGGATCGCGGCAAGCGGGACGATGGCGACAAGCGCATATCCCACCCACACGTTGGGGTCCGCGTATATCGCGAACCCCACAAATGGGAATGAGAAAATACCATCGAGGAGCATAACGACGACCATCCACGAAAGCGAGTACGGCAGGACGTCGTACCATGTTGAAAGCCGCAAGGACAACGCGGCGGTAGAGGTCGCCGCTACGAGCGCGGCAAATCCGAGGATACGCGGCAACATGCCCTCGATAAATCCGTACGTTAGAAAACCCGACCACACCAAAAAGACCACCGCGTATATGACCACGCCCCAGCCGAACATCGCGCCATATCTCATGCAGCAATCATACACCCCTCACCGAGTTCTTTGGTGAGGGGTGTAGATAACCCTCGCTGCGCTCCTTGAGCTACCAGCGTCGGTCGTTGGAGCGGCCGTAGCCGCCTCCGCCGCCTCCGCCACGAAAGTCGCGGCGCGGGCGCTCCTCCATAGGACGCGCCTCGTTAACGGTGATCGAGCGTCCGCCGAAATCCTTCCCATTGAATTGGTCGATAGCCGCTTGCGCTTCCTCATCCGTCGACATCTCCACAAAGCCGAAACCTTTCGAGCGGCCGCTCATCTTATCCATGATGACGGTGGCCGACTCGACGGTCCCTGCCTGCGAAAACGCGTCCTTCAACTCGGCGTCGGTCGTGCTGTAGGGCAGCCCGCCGACGTACAACTTCTTTGCCATTGTCGTGTCGAATTGTGTTCCTTTAATTCATGTAAACCAACCTTTTCCACTGTCTTGTCGGCGCAGCCCTGCGGCTGCCGGAACACAACACATGGAAAACTTACATTCCCGACTAGTATGGGTCACTTTCGGAGGTTGTCAAGATGGTGGCGCAGTTTGGGGATAAAAAAGAGCGCCCGCTTACGTTGCGAGCGCTTCAAAAGAACATGGGTGACCTAGGACCAAGCAAATGCCTCGATGGCCTTCCGCTGCCTGATAGTAGTGCGGGGAGGTCGTTTCGGTTCAAGTTCGCGCGCCGCCCTGCGCATCCGCTCCGGAGTGAGCCATTTCGCGAGCTCGTCGGGGATGCGGAAAGATATTTTCGCCCCCTTGTACGCGCCGTTTTCGTCCCTCGCGCTCGGACGAACGTATATCGTCAGAGCCGGTGAGGCAACGCGCTCTCCGAAGATACTGCGGAAGAACTCCCAGATACCACCGCTCCGTTCGGAGGCGACCTGCAGCACTCGAAGGCGCCTTCCGCAGGAACGGCGCTCCTCGAGCGCGCAGCTGGTCACTTGGATCCGTGCAGCCGTACCCCTGGGGACTCTATCCCCGAAGGCCGCACGGAAGAACTTTTGCGAGTTTCTCTTAATTTCCTCGGCACTAGCGCTAGGAAACTTAGAGAAATCCGCGTGCCCCCAATCTATAAGGACACCTTCTTCGTTGATTCCGCTCGAGAGCATTTCATCCTCCTCTTGCTGAGCCAACACTGCCATTGTAACACAAGAATCCCCTTACGCAAGTCCTTGCATGGTATTGCTGCGTCGGCTTGGATAGCATCTGCACCTTCATGCCCCGTTCAACCGACCAGTTGATACTGTCTAAGTGGAGCACGCAACGATGAGTAGGGCATTGGCGACAAGTATCGCGCTCGGGATTGTTTCTCTGGGCGCGCTTATGGCATGGTGGCCGGAAAAAAGCGAGGCAGCGGTCGCCAACTGGCAACAAGGAGCGACGCTCGTACCGCAGAGCAGCACGGACCTCGGCAGCGAGAGTGCGCGGGAATCTCTGCGCGACCTTGCTGCGACGGGCGCGTCGCATGTCGGCATCGTCGTTCCCTACTACCAATCCAACACGCGCAGCTCAGACATTGCGCCTGGTTGGAACACGCCCACCGATGAGGCGCTCATCGCAGCTATAGAGTATGCCCGCTCGCTCGGCCTGCAGGTAACGCTTAAGCTCCATCTCGAGTCGTATGATGGCTCATGGCGCGCGCACATTAACCCTGACGACAGGGATGCGTGGTTCTCGCGCTATCGCGAGCGCCTTCTGCATCTTGCGGCAATAGCAGAATCCCACGGCGCGGCGATGCTGAATATAGGAACGGAACTCGTGTCGGTGGCGGCCGGAGTGATGCATCCGTCGAACACAGCAAACTGGCAGTCCCTGATCGCCGATGTGCGCGGCGTATATTCGGGCTCTCTCGTCTATGGCGCGAATTCAACAAACAACACTGACGACCCGTTCGTGAACGAAAAGAAGTTTATTGAATTTTGGCCGCAGCTCGATTATGCCGGGCTTTCCGTATACTACAACCTGAACTCGCCCACGAATGCCGTCGACGATATAAAGAGTGCGTGGCATTTCTGGAACAACAACGACATCCGAGCGTTCAGCCAGAGCGTCGGCAAGCCCCTCCTCTTTCTCGAGATCGGCTATCGCTCGCTCGAGGGCGCCCGTCACGACCCGTGGAACTGGAGCCGCGGCGGCGCGGTAGACCTACATGAGCAGGCACATGCGTACGAGGCCCTGCTCTCATACTGGAATGATTACGACTACGTGCACGGTGTCTACTGGTGGAAATGGGAGACAAATCCGCACGCAGGCGGCTCCGGCGACAATAACTACACGCCGCAGAACAAGCCCGCTGAGGAGGTAGTAACACGCTGGTTCACCAACGCGGCGCCTCCCGTGAGCCAGCCCCAGAATCCGCCGACGTTTACAAGCGATGCGGACCCATCGCCCGCATCACCTGAGACGGGACACAATACGACAGTGCACGTATCGGTGCAAAACATCGGCGATGAATTCATTGGCGGCATAGTTGATGTCGAGATTTACAACGAGTCCGGCCAGCAGGTGTTTCAGCATTTTTTTGAGAATCAATCATTCGGCTCAGGAGAAACAAAGCAGTACATGCCGACGTGGAACGCGGCGGCGGCCGGACTCTATCGTGTTGCGATAGGCGTATTCACCGCGGGCTGGTCCAACGTCGTTCATTGGAATAACGAGGCGGCAACGATAGCTGTTGGCGGCAACGGCGGCGGCGAGCCGCCTCCACCGCCGCCCCCAGAGAACGGCGATGACACGCCGCCGCCCGCGCCCGGTCCGGAGAATGGAGATATCGATATTTGGTGGCCGACCGATGGCGCTGGAATATCGGGAACCCAGCCGTTTAAGGCGCTCCTGCAGGATGCCGCGCTGCCGGAGTACCGAATGTTCTGGCAGGTGGACGGCGACCGGCTGAACGAGATGCACGATAGCGACGAAGGATGGTTCCATAAGCGCGCATGGGTAGACGTGTCGGGTTGGAATTGGCGCGGCGCCGGACCTTACGTTGTCAACTTCGTTGCCCGCAATCTTTCAGGCGCCCTCATTGCTGAACGCGCAGTATCCATCCTCGTGCACTAAGGCACATGTCTTTTACCCCTGTGGACCAGCGGGGGATCGAACCCCGGACCTCCTCATTGCAAATGAGGCATTCTACCACTGAACTACTGGCCCTAACGCAGCAAGAATACAATTAATTGCGCTCACGCGCGAGTTGGAGCTGATGGCGGGCGTACTCTCCCACTGATGAGCCGACGGATTCAAGCATGGGTGGGAGCGCCGCCCCTTCATACAACCCGGGCACGGCATTCACCTCGAGTACGTACGGGCCGCGCCGCGAGAGGATGATATCCGCGCGCGAAACAAAAGAGAGCCCGAGCGCGCGGTGGGCCTTGCGCGCCGCCTCGACAATTGCTTCTTTTTCAGCGTGCGAGAAATCGGATGGCGTATTGTATCGAATAGCTCCATCAAGGTGATGCGTGTGCGCAAGATGTCGCGCGCGCTCGGGCCGGACGACGCGCGCCGGCGGAAATGCGTAGAGCTCTTCGCCGCGGAAATCGTCCATCACGGCGGCCGTCGTCTCCTCGCCGATAATGTACTCTTCCACGAGCGCGGCGCCATATGTCTCCAGTACGCGGGCAATTGCCTCAGGTAGTTCCGGATACGATGCCACATACACGACGCCATGGGACGCGCCGGTTGATGTCGGCTTTACGATATACGGCGGGCCGAACTGCTCGAAAACCGCTCGTGCCATAGTGGTGCTCGGGACCTCATTGGAAACGCTGAACAATACGCCACGAGGAACGTGTATGCCCGCCTCTCGCATGACAGCTGAGGCGCGCGCTTTGTGCAGGGAAAGCGCGGAGGCGTGCGCGCTTGCTGTCGCGTGTGCAACCGACAATTGGCGCAAAAGCCGCGCGAGAGTGCCGTCCTCGCCGATGCCCCCGTGCAGGCCGTTAAGGACGGCATCGACGCCGGTGAGTGCGCGGGCAGGAGGAAGCGGCAGTCCACGGGAATGCCATACGCCCTGCGCATCAATCAAAATGTCGCGAACGTCGTATTCCTCTTCAGGCAACGCTCTCAGCAGTTGTGCACCCGTCCGTAGTGACAAAGTATATTCATCGGAGGTGCCTCCTCGCAGCACTGCGACCACCAAGCGAGCCATGCGCAAAGTATAGCAGCACAAATCTCACCGAGCGCCGTGATGTGCACATCCGCACGCAGTGCCCCTCATACTGCGCTCGCGAGCGCGGCGTTAGTTCTAGTGCGTTGGGATGCGTAAGAACGCGATACCTACAACCCCCAGTCGTCCTCATCTTCTGAAAGCGCCAGATCAGACCGTTCACCAAAGCGACGGAGGTACTCCGACGCGTATGCCAGAATTTTCAGTGGTGGATAGTAAGAGGCGTCCTTCGTATATCGTTCGAACAACTCCAGGAATATCGGTTCGGAAGCTGCCCGTGACTCCTTTCTCCATTTCTCCAACCACTGTGCCTGAGTTTCTTCCGTGGCGTCAATCTGTCCCCAATTCCTCTCACGCCATTCCTTTTCCGCATCCAAAAGTGCCGTCTTATCACTGCTGAGTTGTTTTGCTATGCTCCTTGCCATGTCACGCGCCTCGTCTCTAGAGAGGCGAGGCGCATCCTCGCCCACGGTACCCAACGCGTCACCCTCCGACGCAGGTGTGGCGTTCTCCTTGCGCTTCCGAGGAAATTTGATGATATTGCCCTTCTCCGGACCTTCAGGCATAGATACAGTATAGCAACCCCACGGCCGATGGATACAATACGTGCCTGCAAAATCATCTACCTTGGTGCGCGCGCCTTTTTCGATGGTACGAAAGCGCGAAGCGATGCGCCTCCCGGTTTGCCAGCAGAATATCACGCTCCGAGGCGCGTATCGCACCCTCATCACCAATAATGCGCGATTGCCTGTGGCGCTCATCCTTTACGACCGCTACAACGGGAATTGATACGCCGACCTCGCGAAAGAGCCGCTCGGCAGAGCGTAGCTGCGCCTTGCCGCCGTCTACGACAACGACGCGCGGAAGCTGCCACTCCGTGTGGACGAGCCGCCTTGATAATATTTCCCGCAGTGCGGCCGCATCGTCGTTCTTGACGCCGCGAACCTTAAACATTCTGTAGGCGCTTTTCATGGCCTCGCCGCCGGAGACGACAGTCATAACACCTACGGTCTCCGCGCCGCTCGTGTGAGCGACATCGTACGCTTCCACGCGGAAAGATCCTCCTGTTGAAATGCCTGCGTCGTTTTTGATCAGCGACACGTCGCGAATGTGCTCCAGCGCCTCTACTTGTGTGCGCAAGGTTGCCGCATGCTCGTAGTCCTCGCTCTTTGCCGCCGCACGCATTTCCCGTTGCAGGCGCCGCACAAGCGAGCGCTTCTTGCCAGCAAAGAGCTCGCGAATATTCTTTATGGTGCCGGCATATTCTGCCGCAGTCACTTCCCCCGTGCACACGCCGGGGCACAGCCCGATGTGTCTATTAAAGCAGGGTCTACATTCATCCGCCCGCCCTCCCAAAGGTTTAACCTTTGCCAAAGGTTTAACCTTTGTGGGAAGAGTTTTGCGCTTGCTGGGGCGCCGTGTATGCATTGCCAACATCTGTTCGTCGCATGGCGTGCACGATGCATCTCTGAACGGAAAGATCTTGCGCACTATTCTCAGTGCTTCGCGCAGTGAGCCGCCGTGCGGGTATGGACCGAATATCGCCTTCATATCCCTGCGCGTTCCTTGCGTCCCGAACAGCTCTCTTCCGCGCACCACCAACACCTGCGGGAACTTCTCGCGCGTTACGCAGAGGTAATTCCAGCTCTTGTTGTCCTTCTGCTCAACGTTGTACGGGGGCTGATACTTTTTAATGTAGTTCGCCTCCAGAATGAGTGCCTCGAGCACCGAATCCGTCTCTTCCCATGTGATGTCTTTTGCGCGCGCGACCATGCCCGCGATGGCGGGTGAGCGAGACGCCGCGAGATCGCCCGAGAAATAGCTCCGTACCCTGTCGGATAGAGAAGCCGCTTTCCCGATATAGAGTATCGAGCGCCTTGGACCGCGAAAAAAGTAGACGCCGGGGGCATCGGGCAGAGAAAGCGTGCGCAATGCTTTTCGTTCCATATGCTGCCGCTAGCGCTTGCGCTTTAAGGCACGTCTCAAGTACGGCGCAGTGTGCGAACCCTCGCTTGCGGCGACTTGTTCAGGAGTGCCCCGAGCGACGATCTTTCCGCCTCCCGCGCCGCCTTCAGGCCCCATGTCGAGAATGTAATCCGCGGACTTAAGAACATCCAAGTTGTGCTCGATGACAACGACGGTGTTGCCGCGGTCAACCAAACGCTGCAGTATTTCGATAAGCTTCTTAACGTCGTCGAAATGCAGGCCGACCGTCGGCTCGTCCAAGAGATACACCGTTTTCGTAAGATGTGGCCGGTACAGCTCTGACGCTATCTTGACGCGCTGCGCCTCGCCGCCTGAGAGCGTCGTCGCACTCTGCCCGAGCTCCAGATACCCAAGCCCCACGTCCATGAGCGTACGCAGGCGATCGGATACGGCAGGTATGTCCTCGAAAAAGAGTAACGCTTCCTCGACTGTCATGGAGAGCACATCGTGTATGCTCTTCTTTTTATATTTCACCTCGAGTGTTTCTTTCATGTACCGCTTGCCTCGGCAGATATCGCACGTGACATACACAGTAGGAAGAAAGTGCATTTCAACTGCGATCAAGCCGTTCCCCTGGCATGCTTCACAGCGCCCACCTTTGACGTTGAATGAAAAGCGCCCCGGCCCCCAGCCACGCGTCCGCGCCTCTTCCGTCATGGCAAAAAGATCCCTGATGTGCGTGAATGCACCAGTATAGGTAGCCGGATTGGAGCGCGGCGTTCTTCCGATAGGGCTCTGGTCTATCAGTATCGCGCGCCCCACGTACTCTGTGCCGCTAAAATCATCAACATTATACTTCGTAGCGGTTCGGTAGCGCGGATCAAAGCGCGCACGCAGGTTCCTGTGCAGTATCTCGTACAAGAAGGTCGATTTGCCGCTTCCGGAAACGCCCGAAATAACGACGAACTTCCCAAGAGGAATGTCCGCATTGACCTTCTTTACATTGAACTTTGTTGCGCCGCGCACCTTTAACGTGCCTCGATTCTCGTCCCGGCGCTTTGACGGTATCTCAATCTCATCCTCCCCGCGCAGATATGCGAGCGTGCGGGAGCCGGAAGGGTTTGACTTCGCCCCTATCAAATCCTCCACGTACCCTGCGGCCACTATCTCCCCGCCGTGCACGCCGGCTCCCGGTCCAAGGTCGATAATATAGTCCGCCGCATAAATGGTGTCCTCATCATGTTCGACCACAAGCACGGTATTTCCGAGCTCCCGCAAGTGTTGCAGCGTGCGGATAAGTCGGTCATTATCGCGCTGATGGAGGCCTATTGTGGGTTCGTCCAGCACATAGAGCGCACCAACAAGTCCGCTGCCAAGCTGCGATGCCAGCCGTATGCGCTGCGCTTCTCCTCCGGAGAGCGTATTGGCGCGCCGATCCAGCGTCAGGTACTCGATACCGACATTTATCATAAACTGCAGCCGGCTCGAAATCTCTTTGATAACGGTGCGCGATATCTCCTGTTCGCTTTTTGACAGCTTCAGCCCTGAGAAGAAATCTGCTGCCTCAGCGATAGACATCCCGGCTATCTCGACGATATTTCTTCGCGCGGCGCCCTTTCCGCCGCTCTCGAGCATGACGTGCAGCGCCTCCGGCCGCAGGCGCGCACCTTTGCACGCTTCGCACTCCTCGTTGCCAAAAAGATGCTTTGTCCCTAGCCCGTTGCACTCAGGGCACGCACCGTACGGGGAGTTAAAGGAAAATAGACGCGGTTCCACCTCTGGAAATGAGAACCCGTCGTACGGACACATGAACTTGGCGGATATAATGCGGGCTTCCCCGTTCGGCTCCGTGATGCGTACCAAACCGTCCGCCTCGTGCAGCGCGCGTTCGATAGCTTCCGACGCCCGCTCAAGAGCCGCTTTTTTATCGTCGGCGAACTCGCTTACGAATATATCGTCCACGACGATATCGATGTCGTGCTTCTTGTTTTTCTCGAGCACTATGCGCTGGCGCAGGCTTTTTTCTGCGCCATCGATCACCGCGCGCTCATACCCTTTGTTCAAAAGATCGTACAGCAGTTGATAGTATTCGCCCTTTCTGCCGACGACGACAGGCGCCGCGATGCGTATGGTCGCGGTTGACACGCCTGCAGTGAGGGCACGCCCTGCGCGAGCTGTGCGCGACGATGCTGTTACGCTTTTCAGTACCGCGTCCAGTATCTCCTCATTGGTCAACTTCTTCACTTCCCTGCTGCAAACGGGACAGTGCGGGTGCCCGATCCTCGCGTAGAGTACGCGCAGGTAATCATATACTTCCGTGATAGTTGCCACTGTCGAGCGAGGATTATTCGAGCGGCTTTTTTGATCGATCGATATTGCCGGTGAAAGACCAGATATCTCATCGACGTCCGGTTTCTGCATCTGGCGCAAGAATTGACGCGCATAGGCCGACAGCGACTCCACATACTTGCGCTGTCCCTCGGCGAATATCGTATCGAATGCGAGCGACGACTTACCCGAGCCCGACAGACCGGTGAATACGATCATCTTGTTGCGCGGCATCTCAACCGTAATGTTTTTGAGGTTGTGCGTACGCGCGCCTTTTATGGTTATTTTGTCCTGCATAGCTCTGTTTGCCCGCCCGCGCCTTCACCAGCCATTCATGCATGCACAAGCACACTGGCATAACAATCCAGTGTGCCCCGAGGGCTGTCCCTAGGGCAAGGCACGGGCACTATAGCACATTGCGCGGTAAAGACTGCCGCTGAACCCTATGAGAGAACTCCTTATTGCGATCGCGGTCGTCTATGTATACTTTTTTCCGACCATCCTTGCCGTCTATCTTCGCCACGCGAATCCCGGGGGCGTATTCTTCGTCAACCTGCTGCTCGCGTGGAGCGTGGTCGGCTGGTTCCTGTCACTCATCTGGGCGCTAGACACGCCGCGCGGCGAGGGACGGGGACACTCGACGGGTGAGGCGGCAAAGAAGAGCGTGTAAAGACGGCTCCGACCCCGCGAGTGCGTAATTTTGTCCAGTGGATGAAGTCGGGTATACTCGGCCATCATCGCATGACCGAATTCGTAGTTATACTCGGCTTTCTGTACGTCTACTTCTTTCCGACGTTCCTCGCCTATATTCTGCGGCATGTTAATCCCCGCGCGATATTTTTCACTAACTTTATGATCGGTTGGACGGTCGTGGGCTGGATACTCGTATTAGTGTGGGTATTCGACACCAAAAAACCCGGCTAGCGGACGGTGCGCCCATCCCTCCCGAGCACGACGGCTTCCTCTTGCAGCTCGACGCCAAAGGCGTCCTGCACCGCCTCGCGTATACGCTCCGCCAAAGCGCGTACGTCCGCGGCTGTCGCAGTACCCGTGTTGACAAGATAGTTTGGATGCTGCTCGCTTGCCTGCGCTCCGCCAACGCGCGCTCCTTTTAGGCCCGCCTTTTCTATGAGCCAGCCGGCGGGCACGCGCCCTCCGCGAGCAGCAACGCCCTTCTCTTTTTCAAAACGAGACTGTATCGCTTTCGGCGCTACAGGATTCATGAAGTACGAACCGGCTGCGCGCACATCTTGTATGTGCCGACGCTCTCTCTCTGCGACGGTCTCTTCTATTATCCGTTGTGCCTCAACAGGAGGCACTTCTTCCAGCGCCACGCACACTTTGGTAACGAACAATGCAGGATTTCGTTTGAAATAGCTCATACGATACGAAAAGTGGCACTCCTCATTCGTGTATTCGCGCACCTCTCCGCTCTCCATATCTACGGCCCGTACCCACACCACGATATCTCTCATTTCGGTGCCGAAGGCACCGGCATTCCCGCGTACAGCGCCGCCGATAGTACCGGGTATGCCGGCGAGTCTCTCCCACCCGCCGAGTCCCGCCGCCGCGGTCTTTCCAATGAGCTCGCACAAGTTGCATCCCGCGTCCGCGATAAGCGTTGCCCCGCTGATATCGTACGCACTCTGTGCGATGCGTATCACGAGCGCCTCAAGCCCTTCATCCGGTACCAAGACATTACTCCCGCCCGCCAAGAGCACCGCGCGGACATTTTTGCGCGTTGCCCAGTGCAGCGCCTGCATTATCTCTTTCTCAGACGTGACGTCGACAAAATACCGTGCGGGGCCGCCGATGCCGAACGTTGTCAGCGGAGCAAGCGGAACCTGTTCACGAACGTCGAGCATACTACTTTTTGGCGGACTCAAGCTGCCGTATCTCATCGCGCAGCAGGGCCGCCGTCTCGAAATCAAGCCGGTCTGCGGCCTCGTGCATCTGGCGCCGCTTCTCCGCCACGGCCTTTTTCACATCCCCGCCGAAGGCGGCAACGTCGTCCTCGGCAAGCCGCCGTATCGCTCGCTCGCGCACGCGCGTAATGTCTCCCATGATGTTCCGTATGCGCTTCTCGACCGTTTTTGGCGTAATGCCATGCTTCTCATTGTACGCTCTTTGAAGCGCGCGGCGCCTGTTCGTTTCCCCAATAGCTCGTTCCATGGATCCAGTCACGTTCTCAGCATAGAGAATGACACGCCCACGTACATTGCGGGCTGCGCGACCGATCGTTTGTATGAGCGATGTCTCAGAGCGCAGGAATCCTTCTTTATCCGCATCCAGTATCCCCACCAATTCAACTTCCGGCAGATCGAGCCCCTCACGAAGCAGGTTCACGCCAACCAGAACGTCGAATTCGCCCTTTCGAAAATCAGTCAGTATCTCTATACGCTCAATGGTCTTAATATCGCTGTGTATGTAGCGTGCGCGTATGCCACGCTCGACGAGAAACTGCGAGAGGTCTTCGGCCATTTTCTTGGTGAGCACCGTCACGAGGGAGCGCGCGCCGCGCGCAGTCACCGTCGCAGCCTCGTCGATAAAATCCTTGACCTGGCCCGCATACGCGCCCCGCGCAATGATCGGCCGCACGTCTATTTCAGGGTCGACAAGCCCCGTCGGACGGATTATCTGCTGCACGGGCGTGCCCGAGAGGCCGAGCTCGTACGGCGCCGGTGTCGCGGACGTGTATATGACCTGCCCCACCCGCTCGTTAAACTCCTCGAACGTAAGGGGGCGATTATCGACCGCGCTGGGGAGGCGAAAACCGTGCTCGATAAGCGTCTCCTTCCGCGAGCGATCACCCGCGTACATCGCCCCGATCTGCGGCACGGTCACATGGGATTCGTCAATAACGGTAACGAACTCCGGCGTACCGTCATCCGCATGAGGGAAATACGTGAGCAGCGTGTGAGGCGGCTCGCCCGGCTTGCGCCTGTCGAAGTGCCGCGAGTAATTCTCGATGCCGTTGCAATACCCGAATTCTCGTATCATTGCGATGTCTTGCCGCGTACGGCGTTTCAGGCGCTCCGCCTCAAGTATCTTCCCACTGTCCGCGAAACGTTTTAGCTGAAGCTCGAGTTCCGCCTCGATGTCCGCAAGCGCAGCATCGATAGTTTCCTTAGGTGTGACGTAGTGGCGTGCAGGGAAGACGAATACGGCCTCTGGCGAGCCGCGTATCACGCGCGAAACAGGGTCCAGTTCCTCGATCCGCGCGATGGCCCCTCCCGCCGTATCCACGCGATAGATAGTGCGCTCATTGGCAGGCATGATCTCAACTGTCGCACCGAGTGCGCGGAACGTGCCGGGCGAGAGATCCGCCGTCGTACGCTCAAAGTGCATACCGACCAATCGCTTTGCGAGCGCCGAGCGCGTCATCGGCTCGCCTGCGCTCAGCTTAAGATTCACTTTCTCGTATTCAATAGGGCTTCCAAGCCCGTAGATGCACGAGACGGATGCGACGACTATTACGTCTCGTCGCGTCAAGAGCGCTTGCGTCGCTGCATGGCGCAGCCGCTCTATGTCTTCGTTGATCTGCGCTTCCTTCTCGATATACGTATCGCTGACGGGAACATACGCCTCCGGCTGGTAAAAATCATAGTACGACACGAAGTAGTGTACGGCATTCTCCGGAAAGAATTCTCGATACTCCGCAGCGAGCTGCGCCGCAAGCGTCTTGTTGTGCGCAATAACGAGCGTCGGCTTTCCATGTGCCGCAATGGTGTTCGCTACCGTGAACGTCTTGCCGCTGCCTGTGACACCGAGCAACGTTTGATGCAGCTTTCCCGCGTGAAGGCCCTTCAAAAGCGCCTCGATGGCGCGCGGCTGGTCCCCCGCGGGCTCATATGGGGCCCGGAGCATGAATTTCTGGCGCATAACACACTACTGTACCAGGTTTCTTACGACTGGCAGCTCGCGCCGAGGCCCGCGACCGCAGCAAATGCGGAAGTGTTGCCCGTAACACGCTGCCGGCCAGCTGGCCTACCTACGCCTTCCTGCTTTTCTTCTTCGGCTTAATGCCCGTATTCTTAACCGCGCCTTCCATGCGCGGCGCGACACGCGGCGGATGCACCGTCCTGAACTCGCCGCGCGGGTCCCTTCCTTTTGATTTCATGGCACTACAAGATAGCAGAAGGTCTATGAACCGAGCGTGAGCACGGCCGCATTCCGCCGCCCGCGCCGCACGATGGCGACGGGCGCATTTTGAAAGTCCTCCTTCATAAGAACCCGCGACGGATCCGTGACCTTCGCACCGTTGAGCGCGACGGCGCCGTCGGCCATGAACTGCCGCGCCTCGCGCTTGGAGGCGGCAAGTGCCGCCTGGACTAGCACGTCGGCGAGCGGTTCCCCCACCCGTGTTTGCAGCGACGGAACGCCCTCTAGCAAGGCCGTAACTTCATCCTTTGAGAGCGCGGCAGCATCAGATCTGCCGAACAGTGTTTCCGACATTTTTTCCGCCGAATGGGCAGCGTCCGCGCCATGGACAAGCTCGGTCACGGTGTTCGCAAGGAGCCGCTGCGCCTGTCTCTCACCAGGCGCAGAAGCGTGCTTTTGCATCATTTCATCTATCTCGCTTTTGGGAAGAAGCGTAAGCTTCAAGAGGTATTCTTCCACGGCGTCGTCGTCCGTATTAAGAAAAAATTGGTACAGCATGAATGGCGTCGTCTTGGCGGAGTCTAGCCATATCGCGCCCTCTTCACTCTTGCCGAACTTTCTTCCCGTTGCCTTATTGATGAGAAGCGGAACCGTCAGACCGTATACCGTCCTGCCGCTTGCACGGCGCACGTATTCCACTCCGGCGAGAATATTGCCCCACTGATCCGAGCCGCCTATCTGAACATCGCACCCATGCATCGCATTGAGATGCATGAAATCGTAACCCTGCAGCAGCGAGTACGAGAACTCGGTGAACGAGATGGGCGACTCGGCATCGAGCCGCTCGCGTACCATCTCCTTTTTAATCATCGCATTGACGGTGAAATGCTTGCCCACATCGCGCAGAAAGTCCAGAAGCTTCAGGTCATACAGCCAATCCGCATTGTTAACGCTATTGAAATCGGCCGTGCCGAACACTTTCTCCATTTGCGCACGAACACGCGCGCTATTGTGCGCTATCGTTTCTTCGTCAAGCAGCGCACGTTCGCCGCTTCTTCCGCCCGGATCGCCTATCATGCCCGTGCCGCCGCCGGTGAGAAGAATAACGCTATGCCCGTCCTCCAGAAAACGCCGGAGTGCAAGAAGAACCACAAGGTTCCCAACGTGGAGCGAATCGGCGGACGGGTCTATGCCGAGGTACACGGTGCGCTTTTTGCCGTCCGTAATTTCCTCAAGAGTTTCCGAGGAGTGTTGATACACATACCCGCGCTCGCGCAGCACCTCTGACAGCTTCATGCGCGTACTATACCACCAAAAAAACGGCCGGGCGCGGCTTGCAGCCGACGTGAGGAAGCGCCGCGCTGCACCCTGCAACGGAGCGTCATGTTCGGCCATTTTGAGCACGGTAATCCCCGATACCCCGCTCGCCCTCGCGCTGGCGCACTTCTTGCTCATTCATGCCGAAATGGTGGGCAAATTCGTGCCATACCGTGTCCGCGACGATCTCTCTCACCTTCTCCCTCACATCCTCTTCGGATGCGCGCTCGTCAACGGATTCATGCGCCAGCTCGAGGATAGGGTGTCGGTACAGCGTGATGGTGTCGGGAAGCGTCGCACCGACGCCGTAGTCGCTTCCACGCTCGGAAAGCGGCACCCCCTTGTAGAGCCCGAGCAGCGTCTCCTCGCGCTGTAGGCCTTCCGCTTCCCTATCCTCCTCCGATGGTTCATCCTCCACTAGCAGCGCCACATTGCGTATGTTCTCCCTCACCCATTCGGGAAGCCGCTCGTACCCTTCAGCCACAAGCCGCTCGAATTCGCGCATGTCCATACACGTAGTGTACTACTAAAAGAATTGGGCGCGCCGCGGGAGCGGCGCGCCCTGCCAAAAAAAGACCCGGGGCACTCCTTTCTATTTGGCCGAGCAAAAGCTCGGCTCGGTTGATACCGCTCGCCCATAGGCGAGTGGCCGCATCGTAGCACTACTGCCGCGGCTTAAGCAACGGGAAGAGCTGGGATTCATGCGCAGGCGTATCTTCAAAAAAAGCAAACAGGCGCTCGGAGACGCCGAAACCGAATGCCGGCGGCATTCCGTATTCCATAGCGCGTATGTACTCGAGGTCCAGGCGTTGCGCTTCCTCATCGCCTCCCTCTCGAAGTTTTTGCTGCTCCTCGAAGCGCGCGCGCTGGTCGAGCGGGTCGTTCAATTCGCTAAACCCCTTTCCAACCTCGGACCCTGCGATGATAACCTGCATGCGCTCGACCACCCGCTCATCGCTCGCACTGCGCTTTGCCAAGGGTTCGAGGTACACCGGCGTCCCGATGAGGAATGCGGGACCGGCTATGTCCTTGCGCAGCCGCTTCCACAAGTTGTCTATCGCTCGAGCCTTGTTTCGGCCCGTATTTTCCGCAAGGACGCCGGCGCTCTGTGCGCTCGAGATCGCCTCCGCCTCAGTACACTCGAGCGGGTCGATCCCGTAGGCGTCGCGGATGGCACTGGAATAATCAATGGTATTCCACTGTCCGGCCAGGTCGACCGCATGCCCGCGCATCGAAAATGAGTGCGTACCGTACACTTCCGAGGCGATAGCTCGATACAGCTCCTGCACCATGTGCATACCGCGCTGCATGTCCATGTATGCTTCATACGATTCGAGCATCGTGTAGTCCTGCAGATGCTCGCGCGATTGACCCTCGTTTCGGAATACGCGCCCTATTTCAAACACCTTGGGGTAGCCGGCGACAAGCAGCCGCTTGTGCCACAGCTCAAGAGAGATCCGCAAATACACATCCATGTCGAGTGCATTGTGATGCGTTATAAAGGGACGCGCGTCGGCGCCTCCCGGCGAATTCTCGAAGACCGGCGTCTCGACCTCCAGAAAACCGCGCTGAAGATAAAACGTGCGGATAACCTGCCAAAACGCCGCACGGCGCTCGAACATCGCTCGCACGTCCTCATTGAGCAGTATGTCGAGGTAGCGTTCGCGAAGCCGCAGCTCCTCGTCCTTCACGCCGTACCACTCGTCGGGCACCGGACGAAGCGACTTGGCCAGCATCTTCCACTTGATTACACTCAGCGAGCGCTCGCCGCGCTTGGTCCTGAATGCGGCACCCGTGGCTTGAATGAAGTCACTCTGGTCCACTGCTTCTTGGAACAGATCGAAACGGGCGGCATCCATCTCCTTCCTGTTCAATACGAGCTGTACTCGCGCCGTGCCGTCGATAACGTCGACGAATGTTATGCCGCCCTGTCCGCGTATGGAAGCGATGCGCCCCGCGATCGTCCGGGTCGTGCCGCTCTGCTCCAACGCGTCAAACTCCTCAAGCAGCTCCGCTATGGTGCTGTCGCGCTCGGTCGATACCGGGTATGGCTCCATGCCCGCGGAGCGCAACAGCGCGAGCTTTTTCTCCCTCTCCGCGCGTATTTCCGCTTCCAACGACATATGTGCCGTTCATAATAGCATCCCGACGGACATGGCAGGCAATTCATCGGCCCCTTTACAAAGCGCGACCCTGTAGTATGCTAGCGTCAGCAAATTCCGCGCGACCCCCCGTTAGCGCGGCTAGACCACCAAGGCGTGTTGCGGTCACCCCCGCCCTGCACCGCCTTGGTGGTCTTTGTTTTGCAGCTGCCGCGTTTTACGCCTCGCGAGAGGCGCTAGATCCGCCGCGCGTACGCAAGTACGCGTTGCCACGCTACGTGTGTTTCAAGTACTTCATTCTGAACGACCCATCGGTAGAGTACGGGGCCGAGAGTCGTCGCAAACACTATTGTTCCCGCAAGGTGCATAAGCGTGAACGGTATCTGTCCCGCGAGCGCACGGAGGAGCGGCTGTCCTGTAAAGATGGGCCCGATGAGCATGGTACCCCCGCACGACGCTCTTCCATGCGCATGTGAAGGAATTGCTGCTCACAAGCGGCGCATCCCCGTATACCGCTGTCATGTCCGACCGGACAGCACAGCGGTATATCAATTTTTCGCAAAGTCTACTTCGTAGAATCAACAAAACGGCAAAACTGCTTCTCCCGGTTGCGCATCTGACTACTGAATTGGGTTTCGGCCTTGAATGAGCCGTATGAGAATAGCCACCGCTGCCAGTACGAGAAGTACGTGCAAGAACCCCTCGAACGTCGTTGCAGTTATCATTCCAAGAAGCCAGAGCACGACAAGGATACCAGCGATCGTCCACAACATATGAAGTTACTCGCGCTTAGTTTCTGCTAACACGACCTTATCCCGCCTCCATTGTCGTGCGTCCGCATGAAGCCGCTATGACGTGCGTCCGGGACACTCGCAGGCATCGCGCTCCTGTGTACATATCGTTGACTCATACCCCGCAGGGGATTACGGTTGAGTTAGCGGGGAACTGGAGGATGCGATGAGGTCACGACGGGACCGATGCGGATATCTGAGATGTACGTCGCCACACTCCATGGACGGCTCAAAGCACACCATCGTGCTGCCGTGCGGGGACGCGCTCTACTTTTGCAGCAAGGTGTGTCTTGCCCGGTATACCCATTGGGCACGTGCCTTTTATGGGTGGCGTTGGATTACACGCCGGCACAGGAAGGCGGCATAGGCCCGCGGCGCGATGGCGCCGCGGGCCTCAACACTTCAAGGATTGGTATTGGCGCTGCCGCGGCCATCTGACACTACAGCGTAAAGACGCCGTTCTCGTATATGACTCTCTCCGTACCGTCCTTCAGGTGAGCCGTTACCGTGCGCCGAGTCGTCGAGACGATGTCCGTATGCACCGACGAGTCGTTATAGCCGAGCGCAGCGGACATTTTCTTCGTGAGCTTCGCTACGTCCCCCGCATAGCAATCTTCGTACGCCATACCGAGGGCAATGTGGGTATTCCCCTCCGGCCCGCCAACGTTCTCATCAAAAAGCGTATCCGCCATGAATTTCGTTATGCGCGAGAATCGCTTGTCGGTAAGCGAAAACTCCCCGACCTTGTCGGCGCCCGGAGTCGCTATCATCTCCTTAAGCAGCCGCTCGTTCGTGCGTGCTTTGCTTGTAACGACCCGTCCCCCCTTGAACGCAAGCTCGATGCCCGTTATTTTGCTGCCGTAGCGGTACAGCGGTTGATTAAAGCGTATCCAACCCTCAGTGCCCCGCCAGTCCGGCGAGGTAAAAAGTTCGAAACTGGGAATATTGCGGCCGGAACCGCCGAGCCATGCGCGCTTCTCGCCCAGGCGTATCCAGAGGTCGGCGTCGCGCCCGCGCACATGCAGGCGGTCAATACGCGGCGAAAGTTTGTTGAGCTTGGTCCGATAGTGTTCTAGCCGCTTGTAGACACTCTTCCACGCAGCGATCGGATCTCGTTTGTCGAGAAAGCACGCCTTGATTATCTGCTCCCAGTAGGCCCTCTCCGACAGGCCGGCCTCGCGTGCCATAGCCGGAGTGCCATAGAGGCCAACAGTCCATGTGAACTTGCCTTTGTTCTCCTTCTTGCGCCGCCAGTCCATAAAGGGCTTCATCGCGACGCCACGGCGCATGATTTTTCTCGCGTCAACGCCCTTGAGCACGTGAGGATCGGCTTCGGATATGATGAAAACGGAATGGTCTATCTCGTCAATGAGCCCTCGCAGGTATTTTCTTGGAAAGAAATCCAGCTGATGCGGCTTCGCGTGCTCGAAAAAATATCGGGTGTAATTCATATTGCGCCGCTTGTCGCCTTGCTCCTCGTCCGGGCCGTAGTTGGAGATAACATGGCCTCCCGCGTCGATTATCGCGTTGTGGACGGCGATAAAAAGCGGCTTCGCCGCCTCGTATGCGGAAAGGCGCACTACGTCGCCTTTTCGGATACCCTTACCGCCCCCCAATGCAAAATTGACCAACACGTCGGCGTATTTCTTAAGGACGGTATCGCTCGGTGCATATGCCATGCTCGTATCCTACACCTCGGCGCGCGCCGGGTCGAATCCCGGTACCCTCGCATCGCGCACCGCCGCGCGCAAACAGCCGGCGCGCATCCGTGCGAGCCGGCTGCCTGTAAAAAACGCTATCCCTACATCGCCGCTCCCATGGGTGCGGAATGTTGCTCCTCAACAGAACACTCGCGGCATGCACGCTTGTGCATGACAGCGAGGTACACTGCCGAAAGACCCACCAGCACATAAATCGCTTTGGATAGCAGGGCGTCCATTCCGCCAAAGAGCGCTCCTATCTCCCAACCGGTAAGCGCGAGAAGCATCCAATTAACACCGCCGATGATGACGAGCGAAAATGTCGCAATGTGTAAATATTTCATAAGTGCAATGTGCGCACGAATTAACGGTAACATCGACCCTTGTCTATATTTTTACACGCATGTCGACCGTTCGGTGCAAGTTATGCACAGCTGCGCACGGGCGTGCGCTCGCCTCTACAAGGTGGCAAGCCGCTCCAGAAGCAGGTCGACGTCGGCGCGCCTGCGGAGAACGTACCGTGCGGCGCTGCTGCGGCGCACGCCCACGCGTACGGTAATCTCGCGCGGAAGTGCGCGAAATGCCTCCTCGTCCGTGGTATCGTCCCCGATATATATGACCGGCAGTGTGCGGCGAGGGTCCAACTCGCGCCGCAAGAGGCCCACTGCATGCCCTTTCCCAAATCCGATAGCGGGCATAAATTCAAGGACCCTTTTCCCGAACATAATACGTAACGACCCTTCGGCCGCTATATCCGTGCATAGCCGCCGCGCTATTCGCGCGAATGAGCGGAGCGCGCGCGGCTCCAGCCGGCGGTAGTGTACCGAAACGGACGAAGGTTTACGCTCGATGCGCAATCCCGGGTATTCCTTGCACAATGGCAGAAAGCGCCGTGCCGCGTCACGGAGTGACGCGCGAAGAGCGGCAGGCAGTCCCGACACGCCCCGCAGACGGCCAATGCTGTATTCCGTTCCGTGGCCGCCGACGTAGGCCACCGTGCGCATACCCACCTTTCTGCGGACGTCCGCGAGCGCCCGCCCGCTAATGACTGCAACGCGGTATCGCGCAACGCACGCCTTGAGCGCGCGCCGCGTTCGGGCGCTCATGCGCGCGGACTCCGGCGTCGTAGCGATCTCCGCAAGCGTGCCGTCAAAATCAAGGAACAAGAGTGCGCCGCCCGCACGCCTCACGCGCCTCGCTATTTCATCGATGTGCCGCGCGGCGCTCAACATGGTTACGCGATGCTGGCGACCGCTTTAATGAGCTCCGCGGACCAGCGGTATACGTTGTAGTCCTTGATCGTATTGCGCATGGCGCGCATGCGCCGGTACTGCTCGGTCGGCGACATGGAGAGGGCCTTATGCACCGCCTCTGCGGTTTCCTCCGCGCTATATGGATTGACAAGGAGCGCACCTTTGAGCGTACGGGCGGCGCCCGTGAACTGCGAGAGCACCAGCACGCCTGATTCGTCGTCGCGGGCGGCGACGAACTCCTTGGCGACAAGGTTCATGCCGTCGTGCAGCGAGGTTACGACGCACACGTCCGCGAGCCGGTAGAGCGGTTCGAGCTCGCTGTGGGTGTAGTGCCGCGTCTCGAGAACGATGGGTCGCCAGCCGTTCTTGCCGAAACGCTTGTTGATGCGATCGGCTTCCTGCTTCACTGCAGCGCCGTATTCTCGGTATTTCTCGACACCCTCGCGCGAAGGTGGCGCGATCTGCAGGAACGTGAACTTCTCTCTGTACTTCGTATGCTTCTCGAGCAAAAATTCAATGGCCTTAAAGCGCTCAAGAATGCCTTTCGTATAATCCATTCGGTCGACGCCTAGCCCGAATCGCTCGGTCTTTATGCCGAGAACGGAGAGCACCTTTTTATCGGGCTTGTCGGCCTCGTCGCGTTCGGCGCCGTTCGTGAATGCTATCGATATGGGAAATGGCTTGATGTACGACACGTGGTCGTCGCGCGTCACGGCGAACTGTTCGAAATCGATGAGTGATTCTATCTCCTTGCCTACGGTATCGAGAAAGTTGTTGCAGTACTGCTGCGTATGGAAGCCCACGATATCGGCGCCAAGCATGCCCTCCAAAAGCTCCTTGCGCCACGGGCATATGCTGAACGCCTCTGGTGACGGCCAGGGAATGTGCCAAAAGATGCCTATCTGCGCATCGGGGCGCGCGTCTTTCAGCATCTGCGGCAGGAGCGCGAAATGGTAGTCCTGTATGAGGATGATGGGGCGCTGAACGTCTTTCAGCTCAGAGAGTATCTGTTCGGCAAATTTCCCATTGACGCGCTTGTACATCGCCCAATCCTCATTGCGGAATATCGGGCGCGTGTGCGCGGTGTGGCATAGCGGCCACAGCGCCTCGTTGGAAAAGCCGTCGTAGTGGCCTTTTATTTCTTCGGGCTCGAGCCATATGCGCTTAAGCGTGTACTTCGGGTCATCCGGCGGTACCGCGACCTTGCCGCTCTCGTCCGTCACCTCCCTGTCCGCATCTCCGCCGCCGTGCGCTATCCACATCCCGCCCGCCGCGGCCATCACGGGCTCAAGCGCCGTCACCATGCCGCTTGCAGGGACGGACCACAGTATCTCGTTGCCGCGTCGCGTATGCGCGTATGGCTCGCGATTCGACACTACGTAGATGGGACGGCCTTTTAAATACGTCCGGATAAATTCCTTCAAACGCTCCGCCGTCCACGGTGTATCTATTTTTTGAAGCCGGAGGCGCGCCTCCTCGCTCGCCGCATGCCGCGCCTGTCCGAGACTCTTCGTCATCTCCGATATCTCGCGCGCAAGCGGCATGAAAAATAAGTTCTGCTTCAGCGGCTCCAATGCCTTTAGGCCGCCGCGTCCCGTGCGCGCCGATTTGACCGTCGCAGCGAGGGCCATGAGCGGCCGCAGTACGACCCACCGCACCAGAAGCGCCACCGCAGCGCCAAAAAGCAGCACGTACGCAAGAAGGCGGGCGATATTGTTCCACCATGTGCTGTACGCGCGCTCGTCTATGTAGGAGGCGTCCTGCACGACGACCATCGCCGCGGTCACTTCGCCTGTTTCATCCGTAAGCGGCACCGCATACACATACATGGTCGCTTCCGCAGTACGCAAGAAGCTCCCACCGCTTTCACCCTGCAGCGCTGAGACGGTCGGCACGACGCCGACTACCCCCGCCTCCGAGACATGTTCGGACGCCGCAACGACCGTGCCTGCGCGGTCGACCACGGCTACCCCGACGAGAGGTTGGCGGTTGGCAAAGCGCTCGACGATACGCTGAAGCGCGCTCTGCGACTGCACGATGTATGCGGGCTCGACCGATTCCTGCAAACTTTCCGCAAGTATGCGGGTGCGCTGCTCCAGGTCTCGTGCGAGTACGTCGCTTTCGGTGCGCACCTGCACGTGCGTAAAGAGTAGGACCACGCCGGTCACCGCTGTAACGGCAACAGCCACAATGATCAATACTTGTCGCATGGCATGCGTATGCTGCCAGCCCTTTGGCGGCAGGAGGCAGGGCCTCGTACCGCAGCACTGTATCATACAGCGCAGTGGCTGCCAGCTCTCTCTGTGGATGAGCTTCGATGGGCTAGAGCGCGAGTGGAGGAGCGGCGCATTGTGCAGCAGGGGTGCGTGATGCACACACTACTCGTTAGCGACAACACTCACATATACCCGATATTCGGGCAGTGCATGGCGTGCGCTCGATACCACAAGCTCCACGCTGCCCTCGCCGCTAAATTCGTACAGGTGCGTGACGCAGTGGCCGCGCTTGAACGACTCGTCTATATAGAGCGCTTCGCCGCTCGGCACGAGCGCGGCCCTGGCCCCCTCGAATACAAAAGAGCGATGTGCGTATGGATATATATCCTCGGGGAGGTTGATGAACAAGCGCTCCGCAGTGCGCACTTCATGCGAAGAACCGTTCGGAAGAGAGCGGCACATAGCCATGCGCTCCTCGAGAGAAAGCGCGTTAAACGCGGCTTCGTCCCCGTCCCGAAAGAATACGTGGTACGCGGCAAGCGCAAGGAGAAGCGCGAGTGCCGCAAAGCCGGCTATCACATAGACGCCGCTTCGTGAATCCATGCATACGAGGACGACGCGCTCAGCGTGTCCTTACGCGCGCTCAGGATGAAGGCGCCCCCGTTTGCAGGCGCCGGATCGCCGTACGATATGCGGCATCGCGCAGCGGGATGTCTCCGCTCTGTGCCTCCTCAAGCACTTCCGATGTTGCGCGTCGCATTGTATCCTCAAGCTCTCGCAGTACCCGCTCGCGGCTCCAGCTCTCGTTCGCCATGTTTTGCTTCCACTCGGCGTAGGACACGGCGACCCCGCCTGCGTTCGCCAGAACATCGGGGATGACTGTTACGCCACGCTCAAGAAGCACCGCGTCCGCCTCGGCCGTCGTAGGGCCGTTGGCAAGCTCGAGGACGTACCGAGCACGCACGCGCGGCGCGGTATCCTTCGTGAGTACATTTTCCAGTGCAGCAGGAACGAGAATGTCGACTTCCTGCGAAAATATATCCTCGCCGGAGATCTCCGACGCGTGCAGCTGTTCCTTATTCGCCTCATTGCACACAGAGCCGATGCAGTAGCAGCCCGCAACGGTCCCTTGGCTCCTTTTGCACTCTTCGACCGCAGTGATGTCTGCGATGCCGTCGGGGACGTAGATGCCGCCCTTCGAATCGGACACTGCGACGACGCGCAGCCCGGTGCCGGCAAGTTTTTGCGCAAAATGAAAGCCAACGTTGCCAAAGCCCTGCACGGCAACCGTCAGCCCCTCCAACGGCTCGTGCATGCGGCGAAGCACTTCCAGCAGCACCTCTGCGCCTCCATAGCCGGTCGCTTCTGTGCGCCCCTCCGAACCGCCAGCGTTCAGTGATTTGCCCGTTACGACCGCGGGCGTCCTCTCGCCGCGCACCTTGCCATACTCGTCTGCAAACCAATCCATGATGCGTGCGTTCGTCTGCACGTCCGGAGCCGGAATGTCGCGCTCCGGTCCGACGAGCGGGTAGAGTTTTCGTGCGAATTCGCGCGTTAACGCTTCCAATTCCCGCTCGGTGAGCGATTTTGGGTCAACCGCTATCCCGCCTTTTGCGCCGCCGAACGGAATGCCGACCACCGCGCACTTGATGGTCATCCACAGCGCGAGTGTGCGCACCTCGTCGGTCGTTACTGCCGGGTGATAGCGAATGCCGCCTTTGTATGGACCAAGGGTATTGTCGTGCTGCACTCGATATCCGTCGAAAACGCTTACGCTTCCGTCATCGCGAAGGACGGGTACCGACACCTGCACTGCGCGGTCAGCATGCATGAGATGCGCTTCCAGCAAGGGATCAAGGGAAACGGATGCTGCAGCCCGGCGAAGCACTGCGAGCGCGTCATCCCACATGCGTTCACTCATGAGCGATATTGTGCACGCTGTCGGCTGTTGCGCAATGTCTCGTCAGGAGCGCCTACGTCCATACTCGACGCAAGCGCAAACGCTTATTCCGTTTTCCTCGACCCCTGGAGAGCGGCGATGACCTCGTTGTCGGTGAGCTGGGGGAACTCCCGATAGTATGCGCCGACCGCACCGAGATATGGCTTTCCTTTCTCCAAAATGACTGTTTCGTCCGCTCCCGCCTCATGCAGCTCTGCAATGACATCGGCGGGGCACACGGGCGCCGCAACGATAAGCTTCTTGGGTTCCTCACCTCTCAACACCGCAATGGCCGAGCGCATCGTAAGCCCCGTCGCAATGCCGTCGTCCACCAGTATCGCGACTCGACCGCGTGCTGAGATGCGCGCCCCATCGCCGCGGTACAGTGCCGCTCTGTGCGCGAGTGTCGCACGCTCCCGTTTGCACGCCGCCGCAAGCCACGCGTCGTCAAGCTCCGCGCGCTCCAATTCGTTGCAGAGCGGCTCCCCACCTTCCGCTATCGCGCATATTGCATATTCTGCGTTGAGGGGGTGCCCTATCTTCCGCGTGAGAATGATCTCAAGCGGCGCCCGTAGTGCCCGAGCGATCTCATACCCAACAGCTACGCCGCCGCGGGGCAATGCGTAGATGACAGGTGCATCGCTGCGATAACCCAGAAGCGCTTCAGCCAGTGCCTTCCCTGCCTCCGCTCTATCAACAAACCGTATCGTCATGTATGCAGCATGCGTCATTACTTATCATCCGCCAAGTATGCCGTGACGACGAGCCGCGTATCGTATGTGCCGGCACTGCGCAGCCAGGAGCCGGCACAGGTGATAAGCGTGACACGCGGCGCGCCGCCCGTCGAAAAAATCTCGTTCGTAGGTGCGTCATTATATGGATGCGTTTCCACAGAGGCGACAACAAATCGCAGAGCAGTGCCATCAGCCACAGTGATATACAGCACATCTCCTTCCCGCAACTCACCCAATCTCTTAAAGACGCCGGGAAACCCGAGTGCATTGTCTACATGCCCGGCAAGGACGGCGCTTCCCGGCTCGCCGGGTCGCGGGCCATGCCGATACCAGCCGACCTCGCTGAACGACGATGGCGTTGCCATATTGCCAACCCCGTTGATGCCGACCCTCACGACCGGCGCGTCGACTCGTATATGCGGTATTTGGAGCCGCATGGGCTGCGCCGTTCCCATCGCCTCCGATGCGCCATTCCTCTCTGAGGCAGCCGGCCGCGCCCGGAACGGTCTCTCCGCTCGCGACGCGCCTTGCGCACCGCTAAACGGCGTTGCTGTCTCTGTAACAAACCGTATGAGCCCGAACGCGTCGTTCTTCTCATGAGCTTCCGTTGGGTACGGCACGAGAAGCGCCGAGGCAGGCAGAACCAGCAGCGTGCGGACCGCCGCCGTGCCTCCTACGAGAATGGCAGCGGCAAGAACTGCCGCTGCCACTTCTCTGCTGTGCGTACGTATCCTCATACGCGCGCAGACGCCGGGCTAACGATCATGGCTACACCCTGTCTGCCCCGCGCGAGCGCGTCACATACAGGTACATGGCGCCTGCGCCTGCTATGAGCGCTGCTGCGCCCAATAGGACAAGATTCATCACCATATCCCCGCCTACGCCGGTCTCCGGAATGCCGGGTGTAGGCGTTGCTGTGGTCGCGGTCTGTGTCGCTGTTTGCGCATTCGCAATACCCGCGGCTGCAAGGGCTGCAAGAGGAGCAGACACGCTTATAATTCTTTTGAGCATGGTCATACGGATCATCTGCGGTTAACGTTCGTGTGACGAGTTTGTAATCATGTCACTAGCTCAAATCTTGTTTGGCTCGTAACATCGACCTGACGATAAGTATGCCGGCCCCGCGGTGAAAGAGGGGTGAATCCCTCAAAGCAGCTCCTCGAGCTCTTCTTCTCCCTCATCAAGCCAATCGTCTTCGCCGTACTCTTCCAGTGGTTCCGCACTCTCAATGTCGGCAGTCGTGCGCTCAGCAAATTCGTGCTCCAAGCTCAACGGCTCTCCTGCCACGGGAGCGTCGTATACAAACACAAGCTTATTTGCCTCGAACACGGCGAAGAAATCTTCCCAGGGAACTTCCCGCACGTGTTTCTCCGTGTCATCAAAGACGATGCGTAGCAGGTCTCCGCCTTCTGCATCTTTGGCGCGCTCGGCTATCGCGGGGACTCCCCCGCGCTCCTCCGCCCATGCCCGGATCTCATCCAGGTCAATGGTACGTCTACCCCGCTGCTCGCTTTCTATCATAGAAAGTATGCATAACGCACCGCATTGTGCGTGCGCGTTAATGTGCAAAATATGAACGAGGCGCAGGCGTTGTGCAAGGTATATTGAGCGGATATATGCAGCTGTGGCGCACGCCCGCACTTCATGGCGTCTTCAGTTTGTAGTGCAACCATCACTATGCGGGGTTCCGCGCACCGCACGGGGCAGATCCGCTTTTATTTATCATAGATACGCGGTTCTTATATGGACAGAGACAACTCAGGCGTCAACACAGTGCTCATAGTGTTGCTTATTATCATCGTCGTCGGAGCCCTCGTGTGGTTCCTGCGAGGGCCACTATGGGGGCAGCAGGAAGAGCGCACGAACATAGATGTAAACCTGCCGGAAACGCAGGCACCGAACATAACAGTTCCACCGGTCTCGCCGACGCCGGACAACTGATCAATGTGCCACGGCATGCACGGGAGGGCGCAGGCCGAAGAGCCCCGCGCCACCCCCGTGTGTAAAGCATACGCACGCAGGTGCCAAGCTATAAAGCCGCTGCATTACCGGCGCTTTGCGGTTTTCTTGCGTGTAGTTCGCTTTGCCGTCTTCTTTGCCGTTTTGCGAGCGGAACGAGCCCCTTTCTCGGCAGCTGCCTGCACTTCTTGCGCGACGCGCTGCCAGTTTTTCTTCAGCTCCTCGGCAGCGCGCATAATATCCGCTCTATCGGTTTTGCGTGCCCTGGTATACATTTCTGTCGCCTTATCCACCGCCGCAAGCACGGCGGTCTTATTCACGTTCTTAACCGCCTTCGCCTGCTTGACGACTTCTTTCTTGAACCCACTCGCCCACTTCGCGGCAACGCGACGATGCTTCGCCGCGTCCTTGCTCACGTAAAAATAGTACCCTGCGGCGGCCGCGGCGCCTGCCGCTGCGAGACCCGCTCCTATCCCCATCGCTTTTTGCGTACGCTTCTTAACCATAGGTGATGTAATACTGTTACTAATAACTCTCAGAATACTACAGCATTACGCGCAACTCATGAAAGCCGCATTAATTACTTGCGCTTCTTTTTTGCCACGCGCGCCGCTCGTCCGAACAGCGAGCGAACGAATGCGGCGACGTGCTTCAATCGAAAACCCTCGGCGCGCACGCGCTCGCGCAGCTGTGCAATATCGGCGCGGAGGTTATCACTCTCCTCGGCGACATTGTGTGATATATGCTCGACATTGCGAAGAATGCGCACTACGTAGTAAAGGGCGATCGCGGCAAAAAGCCCTAAGACCGCAACGACGAGTGTCGTCACTACGAAAAAGATATCCATTTTCAAGAAATCTTCCACCAGCATAGTATAGCGCGCTTCGGCGTGCGCGACAGCGCTGCAGGTGTCCGGAGGCGGTGTGGACAATCGATGAGTTCGCACGCGTAGTGCAAACCCTTTTTGCTGCTTTTGTAGCCGCATAGGTTCATGAGCTCTTCAGATTCATGAATGATATAGACATGAACATGGCGTGCCCATAGAATGCATCGGTTCATGCGTACAGTACTATTGTTAGCTGCATGCGGATGCGTCGCCGTTCTAGGTGCAAGCGCGCACGCAGCGCTGCTTGACCCCGGTAGCGGCAGCGCAACGCTTCCTACCAATGATGCTCGCTCCGGCATTGCCCTAGACCTGCCCCCATTCATCGCTGAGATTCCGTCACACGAGCCGCCTTTGGATGGGGCCTCGTCGCCACCCAACGGCACGCTCGAGGTCGCGTTATCTGTCGCACGAGCAGCAGTTCCGGAAGGAAAAGTAGAGGAGGGTGTGAGTGCGACACCGGTTCCTTCAAGCCCGTCACCCCTATCCGCTACCTCTTCCACATATCCCGTACGTGTCCAGATGCCGGCCATCGGCCTCAATTCACCCATCCAGCAGGTCGGCATTAACGACAAGGGAGACATGGATGTGCCCGATGGGCGCACCGATAACGTCGGTTGGTATAAGTACGGGGTCCTGCCCGGCAACACGGGCAGTGCGGTGCTCGCAGCGCACGTATATGCCGCGTTTTCCGAGCTGCACCGCGTCAAGGCCGGCGACGAGATATATGTGACAGCTGAAGACGGCAGCCGGCTTCGGTATGTAGTGACGCATACCAAGACACACCGTCTGTCGGATCTGACGTCCGATATGCTCTTCAACAGGAACGACGGCGGAAAACACCTGCACGTAATAACCTGCGCGGGGTCGTACGTTCGCAGCCTCGGCACCTATGACCATCGCTTGGTGGTCTACGCTACCCTCGCACACTAGCACGGCCTCGCTTTGCTTACTCTACGCGCGTGATTGGCGCGCGTATCGAACCGATATACTCGATCATCGCCTGCCGCGCCCACCACCCGAAGTACGGCGCGAACGCGGTCGTTTCTTCAAATACGCCTCCATATTTCATGTATACATTGTACGCCTGGTCGAACACGCCCATCCCCGCCGTTGCGAGCTGCGGCACGTATTTTTCGTCCAGTGCGCGCGCCTCAGCGAGATCCCGCGCGTGCAAGATGGCAATTGCCGCGACGGCCTTCCTTAGCTCCTCCCTCGCCTCCGGGTCGTAGGACGCCCGCTGCTCCAGTTCCTTATCATTGAAATAAATTTCTATTTTCATACATGGGCCGACCATTCGGGTGAGTATATGTGACACTATACGTGCCGCTTTCTGTAGTGCCGATTAAGCACCATGCGCACCCGCCGCAAAAAGGCGCCCGCCGCGGGCGCGTATTCCCCCGTGCCATCAAGCTGCGCGCTTTAGATCAAGCGCCGCAGTGTAGGAACATTAGCGATAATTTTAGGGTGCGATGAAAGCCACTTCTCAAGCCCCACAACGCGGCCTGCGCGCACCCATGCCAGGTACAGGAGCAGGACCGCATATATCACGTGGTCGTCTACGATAAAGGTGTGTACGGACGGATACGGAAAATCAAGCGTCGGGAAATAGTACAAAACCATCAGCGCGGCGCCGAGTATCGCGCTCAAGCGTACGAAGACTCCCAGCATGAGCGCGAGGCCGATAAGCGTAAGCCCCCACTCGTTGAGGAAATTTGTCAGCGGCAATACCGCCGGCGTGGCGAAAAATTGGAAGAACTCCGGAAACGTCTTGGCATTGTTCAGAAATCCCGCCGCCGACCACTCCGGGTTCAGCACTTTCGTTATACCCGCATAGAACAAGAACCATCCCATCAAGACGCGTAGCAGGAAAAGGAGCATCTGCTGCGTATTTTGCATGCGCGCACTATAGCGCCTTTTACGGCTGCCAAAGCCATGCGCTACCGCTACCTGGGGATAGCACAGCAGGAGCACACCGCAACACGCGAGGTCTCACATCGCGGGTCTACGCTGAGCATGTCGGAAATGAGGACGCCAATAGCCGATGCCGAGCGGCGAGTAGTACCGGCCGAGAGCGGTACGATGTATAGAGCGGGCAAGTCCGCACGTACCCAGATGCCGGGCGACGAGAGGCGCAAGCGAGCGTATGTACGTGCCCGAGCACACAATAGCCCGGTACCTTAGGAGCACGCACGTGCGCCCTGGCAGGCGTCTATTCTTCCATGCAGCCAGTATCTCGCCCTTTCGAAAATCAGTCCCTTTCACCTTCGGCTGCGGCGTGACATGCAGTTGCTCGATATCGGCGATTATTTCCTTCACCAGCGTAGTCGACGATAGCGTGCGGCTGCCAAGATAGTCGACTCGATACACACGCATACGCCGTGTCGGTATCTCTATGTCCCGCAATGTCTCATCATGCGCATGCTGAAAAAGCGCCTTGCCGCCGACCGCCTTCGAGGAATACGCGGGATACGGCAGTTCGTGCGTGCCAATGAGCCGCCTGCCTGCCTGCTGCGCGGCTTTATCATTCACGTCCGGCCCGATGGCACACTCGCGCGGCATGCCCAATACGTCGCCGCTATCGCTCTCGTACCCGAGCAGCACCTCAAATTCGTACTCTTTATCAAGGTTCAAGTATGCGTCGGCCCGTTTGCACTCCTCGCCGATAAGCAAAAGGAGCGTGCCGCTCGCCATCGGGTCCAGCCGGCCAGCGTATGCCATCGGAGTGTCCCCGAGCTCCGCGCGGGACGCGCGGTACGCTTCGAGCGCTTGAAGAGGCGTTTCCCCCACCCGCTTCTCGACTGTGGCGAACCTTGGCATGCTGGCAGTATACGGATTCAACGGAGCATGCGCAGTTCGGCGCATGAAGCAGCAATTCCGGGGCTTGGATTCGAACCAAGATACTCGCCTCCAAAGGGCGATGTCCTACCATTAGACGACCCCGGAATATGAGCATGATGCACGACGAAGCTGATATGGACAAGAACACGCACGCACTCATTGCTTTATTCCGCGCATGTTGTATATGTATGCGTTAGCCGCTGAGAAGAGGAGGGATCCATGACGATCCATCTTAATAAGTTGCAGTATAGCGAGAAAGCTATGCGGTGCATCTTCCGAATGCTCTCCAAGGACCTCTGCGTGCCGGCCCCGCGTATCGTCCAGGAGCTTCATAGCCGGGGGATTCCCGCACGGTCGGACCAGATCTACGCGCTCGGGAAAAGGGACGCCCTGCTCGAAACGCTGCGGAGGCGGTTGGAGCAGAGGATGCCTCTTGCAGACCCCATGCCGCCGGCGCGCAAAACCGAGTACGCGCTTACGGAGGCGCAGCTGTGCGACCTGGCCGAGCTGCTTCGAAAGATAAATGGGCTTGAGACGGCCTACTGCATAATGAGAAAAGATGGCCGGCTCCGGATAGGACTCAAGAAGTTCAAGGAGGAGCTGCGCCAACGCTTTCCCGGGCCTGACGTTCGGGTGAAGCTGCTCGAAAAATACTGAGCGAGCCGGCGTGAGCGCGGCATTGCGCAAGGGCGCCCGACAGGGCGCCCTACTCTTGCGCCGCCGCGCCGCATATGTCCACTATCGCAAGCTCAAGCGGGACGTGCGGAACGGCAGCGTAGGCCATTCTCTCGTACGCATCCAGAAGCACGCGAAGCGCGTCAGACGTGACCTCGGCACTCTTGGAAAGCGCTGTTGCAAGTTCCATATCCGGCTCCGCAAGCTCTTTAGAGAATGCGCTTGCAAGCTCCGGCGCGAATCGCAGCAAAATTACAACGCGCAATCGGTGAATGAGAAGCTTTGTCAGGGTTCGCGCGTCCAGATTCGCGGCAACCGCCTCTTGCACTGCGCGAAGCGCATCGGACGCGTTCGCTTCCGCCATTGCACGCAGCAATTGGCGTACCAGCTCCCCGCGCGGCGCGCCGGTGACCGCTTCGACTTCTGTAACGTCAATTTTTTTGTCCTTCGACACGGTAAGGACCTTTTGCAGTATCGAAAGCGCATCGCGATACGACCCTTCCGCCAACAGCGCGACGAGCTCCGCAGCGGAGCGCTCCAGCGCGTATCCCTCTTTTTTTGCAACCGTCGTTACGGCTTCCGCAAGCATCTCCCGCGTCGGCGGTCTGAAACTATAGACATCGCAGCGCGATTGTATCGTATCCGGCACTTTGTCTCGCTCGGTCGTTGCGAGCACGAACAGCACATGGGGAGGCGGTTCCTCGAGCGTTTTCAGGAATGCATTCCAGGCCTGTTTCGAGAGCATGTGAGCCTCATCGATTATGTAGAACTTGTAGGGCGACTCGAACGGCATCGCGTTCACACCCTCGCGCAGCTCGCGAACGTCCTCAACGCTCGTGTGCGAGGCCGCATCCATCTCGTAGAGGTCCTTGTCGCTTACGCCGAGCTCGCGTGCAAAAATGCGCGCCACGGTTGTTTTTCCCGTTCCTCTCCCGCCGACAAACAGGTACGCGTGCGCGAGTTTTTTGCTCGCAATCGCCGCTTGCAGAACGCTCACCACGTGCTCCTGGCCGCGCACGTCTTCAAATGCCGAAGGCCGGTAGGTGCGATAGAGCGTCGCGTGAGCCGGCGCGACTGACGACGTGCCTCTCTTCATGCCGGCAGTATAGCATCCGCGAGAATGGCGCGTGCCTCGCTCGGCGCCGCGGTTTCCATAAGCCGCATTCGAATGTCCTTCGCGCTTTGCAAACCATCCCCCGCTTGCCAACCGTGTACGTACGCCTTGAAATGCTTCTTCATGACTGCGTAATTCGTGGTTTGTCCCATGATCTCCTCGAATAAGCGCACGTGCTCGGCGAGCGCCTCCATGCGCTCACGAGGCGTGGGCGCACTCGTGCGGCGCGCGTAGAGCCACGGATTGCCGTAGATGGCACGCCCGAGCATTGCGCCGTCGCAGCCGGCCCCTGCGCATCGCTCCCGGGCATCGTCAACGCTCTGCGCGTCACCGTTTCCGATGATAAGCGCGCTTGAGCCGAGCGCATCACGGATCTCGACGGCCTCGGCGACATGTTCCCATCGAGCCGGAACAAGCGACAGCTCATTGCGCGTGCGCGCGTGCAGCGCGACCGCAGCCGGTTCCTCCGCCAAAAGCTCCGGCAGCCATGTGCGCAACTCATTATCGGCATAGCCGATACGCGTCTTGACCGAGACGGGCACGCCGGCTGCGCCCCGCTTCGCGGCTCGTAAGAGCTCGCGCGCGAGCGCAGGATTCTTGATGAGCGCAGAGCCGCATCCGCTTTTCTCCACGGACCTATCAGGGCAACCCATGTTTATATCGATGCCGTCAAAACCACGCGCTGCCGCGATAGCCGCCCCTTTTTCCATTCTCTCAGGGGAGGCGCTGAAGAGCTGCGCGACGACCGGCCGCTCCGAGTCGTCGTACTCCAGCTTTTTCAGCAGCTTCGTCCGCCCCGCCTCATCCGCGAACACAAGCCCGTCGGCAGAAGTGAACTCGCAGTACATCACGTCCGGCTTGCCGACGCGCGCGATGAGGCGCCGGAAAGCGGCATCGGTCACATCCTCCATAGGCGCCTGCGCGAAAAAGGGCCTGGGCAAACTGTCCCAAAAACTTTGCACAGCCGCACAGTATCACACGTACCCTCATCGCCGCGAACTCTCGCCACGCTTCCTCATCCTTCTGCTGCCGGCCGCACGCCCCGCAGAGCTGCGAGCGCTATGTGCTTATTCGCGCGAATTAGCACATAGCGTAGGCGCATGTGTTGTGTGTTGACTTCCCTAGACAATAGGCGTAGAACACCATACAGCACCATCATGGTGATGGTGATTTAAAGACGGAGGGAAGAATGCGAAACGAGGAGGCCATCGCTCGCCGCAACACGACTGCTTTTAGGCCGACAGGGACCATTACGCCCATAGAACAGGCGCAGGACGAGCTCCGCCGCCAGGTCAAGAAGCTCGGCAACGGCAAGTACGCGAACACTACGCGGAATTTGCTTGCGCAGCTCGTGCACAGCGGCGACCGGGCCGACACAGAAGCCATGGTCCTTCGGCGCCTGCGGTCGTTGGAGCGCGGAAGAGGCCCCAAGCAGCTACCGCGGCTCCTGAAGGCGGAGCAGCGGCTGGACATCAAGCTGATGCTTGTATTCACCGTGGGGGGCAAGGTGTCGCGCGAAACAAGAGTGCGGCTCGCGACGCTTCTCATCCGCAAGGGGAATGCTGCCGATGCGGCGTTCCTTTGCAAGACATTCCCGGGTCTCGCCATCGCGCTCGAATAACAAACCCGCCTTATACGGCTCACAACTGGCCGCGGTATTCGTGTCGCGGCCTGTTTTTTGGGAAATCAGCGCTACAAGGTTCCCGCTACCTTTTGTAGTACACCCTATTTCCGAACCGGAGGTCTATATATTCCAAGCGCTCCACGCTCGCAGCGAGCGCATCCGATGAGAGCGATAGTGCAAGATTGCGCGCCGTTTGTTCTATGTCGGATACGAAGGACACCTTCACATCAAACCCCTCCGCGCATTCGACCATATAATCAATATCGTCTAGCACGACGATTTTCTCTCCCTTGCAGCCCGACGGAGCGAGCGCCGCGACCATCGCACGCACGTCCTCGAACGCGCCAGGCAATAATACGCTGCCTACGACCGGACCGTTATCTTCATCGATACCGCCCTCAAATACCAGCGTGGCCATGCGTGTGCCGGCGCCGTCCGCCTCAGCAAACACATACCCCACCCTATCCATCACATAGCACTCGCGGCCGCACCAAAGCGCGAACGGCTCGCGTTCTTCGACGGAGACGACAAGCGTGCGGGAAAGGAGGCCGTCGCGTGCGACCGACACTGTCCGTATCCTGGGGAACGTGGCGCGCAAAGAAGACTCAAGCTCGCTTCGCGGATACAAAAAAATGTTTTTGCGCGAGAGAAGATGGAATCCCTCCTTGTTAAGTTCCGCGTCAGCGCGCGAGGCGAGTGCCGCGTGTGCAAGCTGTGATGCGCCGCGTACTTGTATGTCGGCGATCGTCAGCCGCTCCATGTGCGTGAGCGCGGCACCGCCGCCCCCGAGCAAGAGGAGACAAACAACCGCGAGCGCGGCAGTGAGCGCATTGCGCGCCCGTCTCCTCGCCGCAAGGCGCGGCATACGCCGCCGCGACAGCGCAACGCCTCGGTTCGAATCATGCTTGCTTCGAACGGCCGGTTTACGGAGTTTTAGTATTCTGGATGACATCGCGGCCCATGTACCCCCGCAGCGCCTCGGGAACGGAAATGCTGCCGTCCTCGCGCTGTCCGTTTTCTACTATGTGGCAGAGTATGCGCGGCATCGCAAGCGCGGTGTTGTTCAGCGAATGCGCGAACCGCAGCGTACCGTCTTCATCGCGGTAGCGTATGTTCAGGCGCCTCGTCTGGAAGTCATGGAAGTAGGATGATGAATGCGTCTCGCGATAGCGCTCCTCGCTCGGCATCCATGCTTCGATGTCGTACTTTTTGACCTGTCCCAGCCCGATATCGCCGCCGCAATTAAGCACGACGCGATACGGCAAGCCGAGCTCCTGCAGCAGGGCCTCGGAATTGGCAGTGATCTCTTCATGATGCCTGACCGATTCTTCATGGCTCGCCTCGCACAGGACAATCTGTTCGTACTTCACGAACTCGTGAATGCGGAACAGGCCCTTGGTGTCTTTCCCGTGGCTCCCCGCCTCGCGGCGAAAGCAGGGCGAGAATGCGAAAAACTTGATGGGCAGCTCTTTCTTATCAAGTACCTCGTCCATGTAGTACCCCATACCCGCGACCTCCGCGGTGCCGGCAAGATATTCACCGTCCTGCGTCCTGTACAAGTCGTCCTCGCTTTGCGGCAAGTAGCCGGTCCCGATGAAGGGCTCCTTGCGCACGAGAGAAGGAACGACCATGGGCGTGAAGCCCTCGCGGGACATAAAACGCTCCTGTACGAAGCGCTCGAGCGCCCATGCGAGCCGTGCGCCGTCATTTTTTAGAAAGTACCCGCGGAAACCGGCGACTTTCGCGCCGCGCTCGAAATCCGCCATGTCATGCAGCTGCATCAGTTCAAAATGGCTCTTCGGCGTGAACGGAAATGAGGTCTTCTCGCCCCACGTGCGGATCTCCTTGTTGTCCGCGTCCGAGTCACCGTCCGGTACCGACACATCCGGGACGTTCGGCACCTGCACCATCAGCTCGCGCCAGGCCTTCATCACGGCTGTCAGCTTCTCTTCCTCCGCTTTAAGTGCGTCCTTCAGTTGCTGCACCGTGGCGATCAAATCGGCTCGCTCGCTCTCTCCCGCGGCGGCAATTTTCTCAGATGCCGCATTCTGCTCCGCCCGTTTCGCGTCGACGGATTGCTGCAGAGCGCGGCGCTCGTCGTCCAGCTCAAGCAGCTTGTTTAAGTCGACCGCGATATGCTTTTTTCGCGCGCCTGCCGCGACGATGTCCTTGTTCTCTCGAATAAACTTTATGTCCAACATAGCGTGCAGCGTGCAGCGTGCAGCTCGCAGCCGTGCATGAATACGCTTCAGTGCAATCGGCTACCGGCTACAAGCCACCGGCTTGCTATGATAATACCATTATGAACGCTGAGCTGACAAAGCTCTCCCCAGCGGCCTTCCCGCCACCGCTGCGTGAGATACCGGACATGCCGGCGAAGTTATATGTACGCGGCTCTTTGCCCGGCTTCGAGAACGCGTGGCTCGCGGTCGTCGGCTCTCGCACCATGACGCAATACGGCAGGCAGGCCTGCGCTCATCTTATAGAGGGAATGCGCGGCGCCCCCGTGGTAATTGTCAGCGGACTCGCCTACGGCGTGGACGCGTGTGCCCACAAAGCCGCTATCGCGGCTGGGTTGCCTACGGTCGCCGTTCCCGGCTCCGGACTCGACTGGGATGTCCTATACCCGAAGGCGAACGTTCCGCTCGCGCGGGACATACTTAAAGCGGGCGGCGCGCTCCTCTCGGAATTCGAGCCGAGCCAAAGGGCGGCGGACTACACGTTCCCGCAGCGCAACCGCATTATGGCTGGCATGTGCCGGGCAACCCTCGTCATTGAGGCAAAAGAGCGCTCCGGCTCCTTGATAACTGCGCGGCTCGCGACGGAATATAACCGCGACCTTCTCGTAGTACCCGGCTCCATCTTTAGCGCAGAAAGCCGCGGCACGCATCAATTCCTCAAGCTCGGCGCGACACCCGTGACCGAGCCGGAGGACGTGCTGCGCGCACTCGGCATTGAACGCACGGCTGCTGCGCGGGACGATAGCGATCTTAGCAATGAAGAGCGCCGAGTCCTCGCCGCGCTCTCCGAGCCGCGCACGCGGGATGAACTTATTTCCGCGCTCGCGATGCCTATCTCGGAGGCAAACGTGCTCCTCAGCACGATGGAAATCAAGGGTATTATCACCGAAGAGCTCGGTCTTGTCCGCGTTCGGTAACGCGCAACGCACCGCGGTGAACATGTGCCGCGCTTTGCATGATATATAGTTGTGTGGTAATCCTACGGCCTGCGCGCCGCGCACATCACGCAATATGAAGCTTGTAATAGTAGAGTCGCCGGCCAAGGCCAAGACGATTGAGAAGTACCTCGGCAAAGGATACGAGGTGCGCGCATCCGTGGGCCACATTCGCGACCTGCCGAAATCTAACAAGGATGCGGTCGATATCGAAGGCGGTTTCGTGCCGCGCTATCGGGTCGTGCCCGAGAAAGAGCGGGTTATTCATGATTTGGAGCGCGCCGCAAAAAAGGCGGATGAAGTCATCCTCGCCACCGACCCCGATCGTGAGGGCGAAGCAATCGCGTGGCACGTCTCCGACACTATCGGACTGAACAAGCCGAAGCGCATCGTGTTCAACGAAATAACCGAACGCGCGGTCCAGGAAGCGTTGCAGCACCCGCGCGCCGTCGACATGCAGCTCGTAAAAGCGCAGGAGGCACGGCGCGTGCTGGATCGCCTGTTCGGCTACGACCTCTCAGGCCTCATATGGAAGAAAGTCCGTTACGGCCTCTCGGCAGGCCGCGTCCAATCTCCCGCGCTTCGCATACTCATGGAGCGCGAGCGCGAGATACGCGCATTCGTGCCCGAGGCGTTTTGGGTGCTTGAAGCGGAGCTGGAAACATCAAGGAAGGAACGCTTTGTCGCCACGTGCGTGGAGGAGCCTAAAAGCGCCGAAGAAGCTGAGCGCATCGTCGCAGAGGCGCGCGCGGGGCAGTGGCGCGTCGTTTCCGTTGACGAGTCGGAGCAATCCCGCAGTCCTCGCGCGCCGTTCACCACTTCAACGCTCCAGCAGACCGCCTCGACGCGACTCGGCTACTCTCCGTCGCGCACGATGCGCATCGCGCAAAAATTGTACGAAGCGGGGCACATCACCTACATGCGCACCGACTCCCCCACTCTCTCGCGTGAGGCGCTCACGCAGCTTGCGCGCGTCGTGTCGAGCGAGTATGGCGCGGAGATGCTCTCTACGCGCCAGTACAAGTCCCGCTCAAAAAGCGTGCAGGAAGCGCACGAGGCAGTCCGCCCCACCGACGCGTCAAAGCGCTCCCTCGGCTCAACCGATGAGCAAAAGAAATTGTACGCGCTTATACGCGCGCGTTCGCTCGCTAGCCAGATGGCAGATGCGAAGATTCTGCGCACGAAGATAGTCGCAAACACTGAGGGCTCGCCGATCCCCGACTTTTCAGCCACCGGCTCGCGCGTCGTTTTCGAGGGCTGGCTAAAGGCCGACCCGGCGGCGCGCGGTGAGGACGTGGAGCTGCCAAAAGCGAACCCAGAGGAGGAGCTCACGCTCGTCGAAGCGCGCTCGGAAGAGAAGGCGACCCAGCCGCCCTCGCGCTACAGCGAGGCGGGGCTGGTGAAAGAGCTTGAGAAGCGCGGCATCGGCCGGCCGTCCACGTACGCTTCCATTATTAAAACGCTTGAAGACCGCGGGTATGTCGAAAAGCAGGGGCGCACGCTTATTCCAACGCACACGGGAGATGTCGTCAGCTCATTCATAGAAGATCACTTCGCGGACTATATAAGCGATACCTTTACGGCCGAAATGGAGAATGAGCTGGACGACATCGCTTCCGGCACGCGCGAATACGAAAAGACGCTGCACGCGTTCTACGCACCGTTTGCAAAGGCGGTTAAGGGCAAGGAGAAGATCGAGAAATTGACCAACATGGGCGACGCACCTGAGGAATTTCCCTGTCCGCTTTGCGGCGCGCCAATGGTATACAAACTCTCGCGCTCGGGGCGCTTTATGAGCTGCTCCAATTTTCCAACATGCCTTGGCGCTCGCAAGGAGGACGGCAGCATCATCGAACCGCCGAAAGACCTCGGCGAGCCGTGCCCCGAGTGCAAGGACGGAAAGCTCATCGAGCGGGAAGGGCGCTTCGGGCGTTTTGTGGCATGCAGCAACTACCCGAAGTGCAAATACGTGCGCCGGGACGAAAATTCGCAAAACTCCACAGGCGTGGCATGCCTGTCATGCGGCAAGGGGCAGCTTGTGGAGAAGCGCGGGCGCTTCGGGCCTTTTTTCGCCTGCTCAAATTATCCTGAATGCAAATTCACGATGAAAGCACGTCCGACTGGCAATATATGCAAGGACTGCGGCAAACTCATGATGGAGGGCACCAAGACTATCCCCGAGCGCTGCAGCGACAAGTCCTGCGCGAATCACAATCCGCATAAGAAATAGGCACGGCGCCGCGGCGCCGTGCCAACTGTCCTCCCTCCTGGACCGCGTACTCATCCTCGGCCGACAGCTCCGCCCTGCCGCAATTCGGGCAGCGCGTCGGCACGCATTGCTTGCTGCGATAGTAGCAGCTTGCGCATGCAAACCACCGCAGCGGCATCAGCGCTATCGCAGGCGGAGTGAGCATTGAAAACATCTTTTTCATTTTTCCTCCCGGGCCTCTAGATCAGCACGCGACATTGCGTACCGTCCTTTTTTTAGTATCATATACTTTTAGTGACTCGTCAATTCTATGGAGCACATCCGCACGTGTGAAGAAATTATCTCTGCATTGGATCCAAAAGACGCCGCCTCGCGTGAGCTCGTATCGCGCGCATACGAGTTCGCACAAAATGCGCATGCGACACAGACGCGCTATTCCGGCGCTCCCTATTTCGTGCACCCTGCCGAGGTCGGCTACCGCCTCGCGCATATGGGAATGGATGCACACACCATTGCCGCGGGGCTCCTGCACGATTGCCTGGAGGATGCAGGCGTCGCCTCGGCGATACTAGAGGCGCAGTTCGACCGTGAAGTGCTCTCTCTCGTGCGCGGCGTGACAAAACTCGGCGCACTGCGCTATCGCGGACTTGAACGGCACACGGAATCCCTCCGGCGCCTCTTCGCAGCAACGGCTCAGGATATTCGCGTACTCATTATCAAACTTACTGATCGCCTGCACAATGCGAAGACGCTGGAGTTCGTGCCCGCGGATAAGCGCGCGAGAATCGCGCACGAAACGCTGGAGATTTACGCACCTATCGCGGATCGGCTCGGCATGAGTGTTGTCAAAACGGCGCTCGAGGATGCGTCATTTCCCTACGCCTATCCAAAGGAGTTCGAGCGCACAAAGGAACTTCTGAAGGAGCGCAAGCGTGAGAATGAGAGGCGCCTTGAAAAAGCCGAGAAGGACCTGAAGCGCGTTCTTGCCGAGGCGCAGATGCGTGAGTTTAGAACTGAGGCCCGCGTCAAGGGCACCTATAGCACCTTTCGCAAACTGCAGCGCAAGCAGTGGGACATTACCGCCATTCACGACATCATGGCGCTTCGAATCATCGTCCCTACACTCGCCGATTGCTATGCGGTGCTGGGGCTGGTGCATAAGCAATGGCGGCCGGTGCCCGGAAAAATAAAGGATTACATCGCATTCCCGAAGCCCAACGGCTACCAATCCATACACACGACCGTCTACACGGGTGACGGCGGCGCCCTTGAAATACAGATACGCACGGAAGCGATGCATCGCGAATCTCTCTACGGCATCGCCTCGCACCTCACCTACAAAGAAGTACAGGGGCGAAAGAAACGCGGTGGCGGACTCGATTGGATCCGCCAATTCCTGCCCGGCGGTGGTTCCGCGCAGCGCGAAGTATCGGCACATGTCAAGCCGCGTGCCTCGCGCACCGTTCCGGAGTGGGTCAAAGAACTGGCGAGCGCGGATACCGACACGGAAGAATCTGAAGAGTATCTGGAAAACTTGCGCACCGATTTTTTCAGCCACCGCGTGTTCGTCTTCACGCCAAAAGGCGACGTCATCGACTTGCCGCTCGCCGCGACGCCTATCGATTTTGCATATGCAATCCACACAGAGATCGCCAATAAAATGGCGGGCGCGCGCGTAAACGGCAAAATGGTGTCATTGGAAACGCCTCTTCACAACGGCGACATGGTAGAAATTATAACGAAAGCTTCTGCAAAACCCTCCCGCAAGTGGCACGACGTCGCAAAGACAACGCTTGCCAAAAAAATGATACGCGCCGCCCTTTCCGCCCGGAAACAGGAGGATGCCGGTGTACGCAAGACGCAGAAAAAGTTCTGACTATACGGTGAAATTTCGGGCGGAATACAGGTCTTCCTCTGGTGAATCAGCTTCTACAGGCGCGGCGGCGCGCTCGGCTAGCTCGGGCGCCGCGCTCTCCCCCGGGCGCGGCGCCTCGCTGCGAGCGGGATCATTTCCCGCTTCCATATCTCCCTGCTGCTGCGGCGGGCGCGATGAAGCATTCGATGAGCCCTCCCGCGTATGCGCCAAGACCATGCACAGGTGCGCAAGGTCCTCGGGCGAAAAAAAGTCTATAAGCACTTTTCCCCCCTCGTCTTTCTTTTCAATGCGCACGCGCGTGCCGAGCTGCTCGGTGAGCTGCCGCTCAAGGACAAGAAGGTCCGGCGTCAAGGTGTGCTTTCTCGCCTTCTCGAATGCAACGCGCCTCGAGAGCTGCTCTGCGTCCCGTACTGAGAGTTTGCGCGTAAGTATTTCCTGAAACAGCGTCTTTTGTTCTTCCGGTTTGTCGATTAGCATCAAAAGCGGCCGCGTATGTCCCTCGTTTATCTTCCCCTCGGCGAGCGCATCGAGCATATCCTGCGGCAGCATGAGTATCCTCAGGGAGTTGGAGACATACTCGCGGCTCTTGCCGATGCGCTTGCCTATTTCAACATGCTTCATGCCGAAGGCGTCGACGAGTTGCTTGAATGCCCTAGCGCGGTCGATGGGATTCAAGTCCTCGCGCTGCAAATTCTCGATAATCGCGAGCTCCAGTTTGAGCCGATCCGAATCTTCCGGGCGTCGGATAACGACCGGCACCTGCTGGACGCCCGCCTTTTTTGCCGCCCGCAAGCGCCGCTCGCCGGCGATGAGCTCATACTCGACAAAGATACCCTCGCCCGGACGCTCGACTTCGCGCTTTGTGACGGTAAGCGGATTCAAGACGCCGTATTGCCTAATGGATTCCGCCAGTGAATCCAGCGCGGCCTCGTCGAACGTCTTGCGCGGCTGAAACGGGTTTGGCGTTATGCGGTCAACCTCGACCCAGAAAATCGAATCGCTCATGTATGCTTTTTTCATGTAGTCCTCCATGGCGTTAGTATACCGCACGATACATTTCATATATAGTATTGTTGCGCACAGCAGGCCGGAGTGGCGGAATGGCAGACGCGCGCGACTCAAAATCGCGTCTCGCAAGAGGTGAGGGTTCGAGTCCCTCCTCCGGCATACAAAAGCCGGCTTGGTGCAGCCGGCTTCGGTCGTATCTCAACCTTGGTGGTTTTAATGTTCTTGCCGTGGGGTGCATCGCTGCACCCCACGGCACGCAGTCATGCTCTGTCGTAATCAAATAACGGCAGAGCATAAAGCCGCGACAGTGCCATGAATGCGTCCGGTGCCTCGGGACGCAAACGGTGTACCTGCCTGTAGGCGTGTGCCGCCTGCGGAATGTCAAAGAGCGCTTCTGACACTTGCGCGAGGGTATCCCACGCATACGCGTCCTCCGGGTTAAGCTCCACGGCGCGTTTGGCATAGGGCTCCGCTTTCTCAGGGTGGCCCATGTTAAACAGAGACCATGCCAAACCAGCATTTGCCTTCTGCCATTCAGGAGCCGCGCGAACGACTCGGGCAAAATCGCGCGCCGCACGCTTGTACTGCTCAAGCGCGAGATGGACTCTCGCACGCTGGAAGTACGAAAGCGTCCGCGGCCGGCACCGAAGCTCGGCATCATACGCCGCGATCGCCTGTCGCAGCTGCCCTGTAGCCGCACGGTTGTTTCCGATCGACATAAAATCGATGCCACAATGGGCCACCGCGGGCTGCGTCATTGAAAAGACTGCCCCGATAACCGTCAAGGCGAGAACGACGGAGATTCTCGCTATTTTGCGCATGGCTTCCTCCTTCGATTCGCACCTATCACGGTGCCTAAAATTGACTATACAACTTAGAAGCTCAGCTGTACAGAAGGCGGACAGCACGTGCATAATGACAGCGTGCACAGTCGGAAATCCATAAAAGTGCTCGTCGTGGTGGGGCCGACCGCCTCCGGCAAGAGCGCGCTCGCGGTCGAACTGGCGCGGCGTTTTAACGGAGAAATTATATCTGCAGACTCGCGGCAAGTGTATCGCGGCCTCGACATAGGAACAGGCAAGATAACGGAGCGGGAAATGCGTGGAATCCCCCACCACCTGCTTGACATCGTTTCCCCAAAACGCGTCTTCACCGCGCACGATTTTCTGACGCGCGGACGAAAGGTGCTTTGCGACATCGCAGGGCGCGGAAAGCTCCCCATTATCGCCGGGGGTACCGGCTTTTACATAGACGCGCTTCTTGGGCGCATCGCGCTTCCTGACACGCCGGCAAATCAAGGGTTGCGCGCAGCGCTTAAAGATGTGGGCGAGCGGGAGCTTTTCTCGATGCTCGAGGAGCTTGACCCACGCCGCGCCGAAAGTATAGATAGACACAACAAGCGCCGCCTCATACGCGCATTGGAGATCGCGCATGCTCCCGGCGGGAGCGCACGCGCCAGCAAAGGCGCGGCCCGCCCGCCCGCATACGACACGCTCTGGATTGGACTCGCTCTAGACACCAAAGCGCGTCGCGAACGCATCGCCAGAAGACTGAAGGCGCGTCTCAGGCAGGGCATGGTAGCGGAAGCGCGGCGGCTGCACGCGAGCGGACTTTCGTACAAACGCATGGATGCGCTCGGTCTCGAGTACCGCGCGCTGGCACGCTACCTGCAAGGCAAAGTATCCCGGAAAGATCTCGAGTCGCAACTCCATCGAGATATCTGCCGTTATGCCAAGCGCCAGGTCACTTATTGGCGGCGGAATAATGAAATTCGCTGGTTCGCTCCTTCACAAATGCGGAAAACCATGCGCACGATTCGCGATTGGCTCTCATAAACATACATACGCAAAGCACCCCTCACCGCTGCGTGGTGAGGGGTGCAATGACGGCATCTACCTAAGCGACGCGGCTAACCTTAGTCGCGTTCGGCCCCTTGGGGCTTTCCGCGACCTCGAATGTCACCTTGTCTCCTTCGCGCAGCTCGTCAAACGATACGCCGGCGAGCTCGTTCGAGTGGAAAAAGAGATCCTTTTCCTGACCCTCGCGAGTGATGAACCCGAAACCCTTGTCGGTGAGTCGAGCGATTGTTCCTTCTTCCATACTGATATGTGTGAGGAAGTGAGTAAACTCGGCCGAATATATTCGGTTGCATCAAAGACAGTGAGTGGAGATGGAGGTCGATCCCTACTTCCCTGGATCACCCCTGAATTGATACGGCAATTCTAACATACCGCGCGTACGTCTGCAACAAGACCGAGCGCGCAGCCGTTGCCAGTCGAGCGCTGCGCGCTCTCCTGGACGTCTGCGGGCGCTGAGGGTCGGCCAAGCGCTCGCTCGTCGCCGTCGCTCCTCACTCCGCTCGGCCCTGCTCGGGCATCCCCGCGTGCTCGCGGGGCCCCAGCCCTCGCTTTCGATTCCCTCACTCGCCGCGCAGCCGTTGCCAGTCGAGCGCTGCGCGCTCTCCTGGACGTCTGCGGGCGCTGAGGGAATCGAACCCCCGACGTCGGTTTTGGAGACCGAAGTTATGCCATTTAACTAAGCGCCCAATGTGCTAAAGTATACGGCCGCACACTTCGAGCTACAAGCGTTCTGCTACTTCTTCGTCTCTTTGTGCCCCGTGTGCTTTCTGCACCAACGGCAATACTTCTTCAGGTCTATCTTACGCTCCACGAGCTTCCGGTTCTTCCGCGACCAGTAATTAACGCGGCCGCAGCCGCTGCATCCAAGTTTTATCAATTGATCCTGAGACATTGCGCAGCACTATACCCCCGTGCGTGCGCCGACGCAACTCTTCTATATCCCGCCGAGAACACGGCCCGCGGCATCCGTGCGAACAGCGCAGATGCTGTTCCACGGTCCGAACGCGCCGCCGTTTTCCCCCAACATGACCCTCATGATCGTATCCACCACAAGCCATCCGACGAGCACGACGATGAGCCCTATAGCCACGTTAGTAAAGATGCTTTTCGCCTTCTGTGCACCTCCAAGCGTTACGTTGGTGAGATACAGCCATCCCGCGTAGGCAAAAAGAAGCGCCGAAAGGAAAACGATGATGAAAATGCCGGTATTCAAAACATTCTGAGCAAGCTCCGCTAAATGGCATACATTGCAATTGAGACCATCACAAGGGACTATTCTGTCAGGCATGTCTCAGTATACCGCGCCCCTCTGCTGCGCTACTGAGCTGTGTGTGTAAATCCGCTTTCTTGAGCTACAGTGTACTCGTCCGCCACGTTTGGCAGTCGCGGATTGAAAATG
>PFBM01000021.1:8722-11085 GCA_002773285.1 Candidatus Kaiserbacteria bacterium CG10_big_fil_rev_8_21_14_0_10_59_10 | reverse complement strand
TTTTTGCCAGATCGGCTATGGTGCGCCGGGAGGGATTCGGCGTCAGCTCACTAAGATTTTCATTCGCCTTCGCTACGCTCAGGACTCTGAAAATCTAAGTGGCTCCTGCCCGGCCTCGCGCCGCTGTGCGGCGCTCCGGCTTTCGAATCCGCTCCCGCCTGCTACAAAACAATAGTCGCGGAACGCTCGCGCGTTCCGCTCCTTTGTTTTGTGCCCCGCAACGGGACAGGGTTCGAACTTTGGCGCGAGAAGTCCTCGAGCTGGCAAAAGCTCATGAGCTTGTTGCCGGCACGGCAGATGATAACGAGCCGGCGGCAGAGCTTGAGGCGGCGTAAGCACAGCGCCTACATGAGGTCGACAAACTCCCCTACCGTGAGCCCGGCCTGAGCGATGATGGCGCGCAGCGTACCGCGCGGAACGTCGCCGCTGTGCATGGGCACTGTGACCTTGCGACCCGGATCGGTGGCGTGGACGAGGCGGCAGTGGCTGCCCGAAGTTCTTGAAGTAACGAAACCGGCGCGCTCCAGCGCACGGATGACTTCTCTGGATCTCAGCGCCGGCAGGCGCTTCGTCATGCGGCAAAAGTGACAGTCACCTCGCGGATGCGGGGCGATGCGCCGGCGGGCAGCGGCTCTCCGCGCGCTGCCGAGTCTGCGAGGACCAGACGGATGGCGTCTTCCGCCATGGCGAGCGCTTCTTGCTCGTCTTTCCCGTACGTCACGATCTCCGGAATCGACGGGACGCGCACGGTAAAGCCGCCCTCCTCTTCGGGCTGGAGTACGACCGCGAAAGTGCGTTTCTCATCCACTGCGATGCGCCTCTTCACATTCTGCATAACCTGAATGGTATGCGATATCGGTGAGCTGTCAATGAAGTGTGAATCGGCACGGATTCCGACGCCGATCTGTGTCTCAAGCCATTAAAATGATGGGAGGAAAAGAAGCCAAAACCCAACACTGATCCACAGCGGACCACAGCGAGGAGCATGCGCTGCTTGCACCTGCGGCGCCCCCATGTGTTTACGGTTCGTTGAATGCCGAGTAGCATGATAGGATATTTGCGTTTGGCCACAGGGGTTTTCTGATGCAGACGCCAAAGTGAGTTCATTGGGCGTCTGCTAAGGAAACTCCGGGAGAAGTCTGATGCTTCACTTACGGCCAAAACTTGCTCCAAGGCTCTTTGTCGTAGCAGCCGTTGTCGCGATGGCCGTAGCGAACGGTGCCCTCGTGGCCGGCTTGCTACGGTACGTGGGATCGGATGTCGCGATCATCACCGGCATCGCCGGCGGAATTATCGGCGCTTGCGCAGGTCTCGGATACGTTATCAAGAGACTCTCCGAGCTCGAGCGGCGCATATCATCGACATGATTGAAAGCATAACAACTACACCTCGCCTGTCGGCGAGGTTTTTTTTGCGGCTCAGCGTTTGACAAGTGCGACGACTCGCAAATCCTCGGTTCGTACAAATACGATTTGTTCGTTTCCGACGAGAAACTCGGTTTGAGCCAGCTGTGGCACGGCCTTCGTCAGCGATGCCGGGATCGGAACAAGGAAATCCAGCAGACCTGTGTCCTTTATGTGGTCGCCTAGGACAAACTGGTCTGCCTTGCGCGTGACTTTGGCAGTTTTTAGATCGAGCGCCTTTTTAACAGCATCTTGCTCAGAGGCAGTGAGTGGGGGAATGTTCAGCGTCCGGGGTGGTTCGACAATTATACCTCGCAAATCGGCAATGGTCCGTTTGAGTTCGCGAATGGCATTGGATATGTCGTTCGCCTGCTCAGGACGGCGTCCTGATAGATGATCAATGGCTCCTGACAGCTTGCCGAGCTGACCGATAGCCTCAGTGCGAAAGTTGCTGATTTCCTGGTACACAAAGAAGATGCCACCCCACAACGTGACCACGGCTACGAGCCCGCCCACTACCGTGCGTTTGAACATTACGGCGACGGCGGCAAGAATATCTTTTAGATCGTCAATCCGCCTGGCGAAAACAGTGTCTATGTGGTCGATTCGCGAAGTAAGGCTCTTGTTGCATTCTTTGACCGTGGCTTCTAGTGCTGCCAAGCGTTCTCCCTCGTTGCTGGCCATAGCCAACCCCACCCCCTGATCAATACAAGTTTTGCCGTGACGGCGGACAATGTCAAAGGGAATTTTGCTCGATGCTGTCTGACCCGTCCTGAAAGTCTTTGAGTCGGCGGAATTGGATGTGATTCCGTGTCTGCTCGAGGTTAATCGGTCGGCGGTACGTTACAAGCAGGTACCGGGACGTCGCGGCGGATCGCGCACTCCTACCCGAGCCCGCCACCAGGCGGCTCCGGTTCTGCTACGCTCTGTACGATAGGCGATAAATCGCACCTGTTCACC
>PFBM01000021.1:0-8698 GCA_002773285.1 Candidatus Kaiserbacteria bacterium CG10_big_fil_rev_8_21_14_0_10_59_10 | reverse complement strand
CAGATCGGCTATGGTGCGCCGGGAGGGATTCGGCGTCAGCTCACTAAGATTTTCATTCGCCTTCGCTACGCTCAGGACTCTGAAAATCTAAATGGCTCCTGCCCGGCCTCGCGCCGCTGTGCGGCGCTCCGGCTTTCGAATCCGCTCCCGCCTGCTACAAAACAATAGTCGCGGAACGCTGACGCGTTCCGCTCCTTTGTTTTGTGCGCCGGGAGGGATTCGAACCCCCGTAGCCCGAAGGCAACGCGTCTACAGCGCGTCGTAATTGACCGCTCTACCACCGGCGCAATGGTGCGAGTATAACCGAAAGGCGCTCCTGAGGCGAGAGACCTACGCAGCGGTGCCCGCCTTCGCACGCGCGCGTGCGCCACGCGTGCGCTCAGCACTCTTGCGCACGTCGAATACCAGCTCTACTTCTCCGTCCTTGCCCTCTATCGGCTTCGCATCCACGCGCACCGATCCCCCCTCCATGACTCCTCTCGCGATCATCATGTTGGCGATAGGCGTCAGGATTTTCGTCTGGATGAGACGCTTCAACGGACGGGCGCCATACTGTGCGTTGTATCCTTCCTTTGCAAGGAACTCCAAAACCGCATCGGAAACCGTGAGTGATATCTGCTTATCCTCCAGGCGCTTCACCACTTCCCGCACCTGCAGCGATACTATCTCGCGCACCGCCTCAGTCGTCAGAATGTTGAAGAGGACAATATCGTCCAGACGGTTGAGGAACTCCGGTCGGAAATGGTCTTTCAGCGAACTCATCACTTTTTCCTTCACCTGCTCGTATCGGTCATCCGCCGAAACATCGCCGCCATGCCCGTTAAAGCCGAGGAGCGACATCTTATCAATGTGCTCCGCGCCGATGTTCGACGTCATGATGATAACGGTATTCTTGAAGTTCACTGTGCGCCCCTTGGCATCCGTCAGGCGGCCGTTATCCAAGACCTGCAGCAAGATATTGAATACTTCGGGGTGCGCCTTCTCTATCTCATCGAAGAGAATGACGGAGTACGGGCGGTGCCGCACGAGCTCCGTCAACCCGCCTCCCTCATCGTGCCCCACGTAGCCCGGCGGCGAGCCGATCATCTTCGAGACCGAATGCTTTTCCATATATTCGGACATGTCCACGCGAATAAGCGCCTTGTCCGAGTTGAATAGAAATTCCGCAAGCGCTCTCGTAAGCTCCGTCTTGCCAACTCCCGTCGGACCCAAAAAGAGGAATGAGCCGACGGGCCGATTCGGATCCGATATGCCCGCGCGACTGCGCTTTATCGCGTCGGCGACTTTCTGCACCGCCTCCTTCTGCCCGACGATGCGCTTTTGAAGCTCCTCCTCCATGCGAGAAAGTTTCTCCGCCTCTTCCTCGAGCATCCGCGAGACCGGCACGCCTGTCCATCGCGAAACGACCGCCGCGATATCCTCCGCGGTTATCTCCTCGCGCAGTATCCGCCGCGTCGCCTGCAGCTTCTTCAATTTCTTATTCGCTGCGTCGAGCTCTTTTTCGAGCGCCGGTATCCTTCCGTAGCGTATCTCCGCCGTTTTCGTCAGGTCGCTCTTCGCCTCGGCGTTTTCCGCCTCGATGCGCAACTGCTCGAGTTCGTTCTTAAGGCGTTTTATTTCCGTCAGCGTCTCCTTCTCATTTTTCCATTTCATCTCCAGCTCGCGGGTCGAATCGCGCAGGTCGGCAATCTCACGCTCTATAGAGCGCACGCGCGTTCTTGCCTTTGACCCGCCGTTCTCCGATTCTTTCTTCAAGGCCTCGCGCTCTATCTCGAGCCGCGTGATCTTGCGGTGCGCATCTTCGAGAGCCGGCGGCTTGTTCTCAAGCGAAAGCCGCAGGGATGAGGCCGCCTCATCTATCAGATCGATGGCTTTGTCGGGCAAGTAGCGCTCCGTTATGTACCTGCTCGAGAGCTGCACCGCGGCAACGATAGCGTCATCGGTGATACGGACTCCATGGTAGAGCTCGTAGCGCTCCTTAAGCCCTCGCAAAATGGAAACTGCGTCGTCCAGTGACGGCTCGTTTACATAGACCGGCTGAAAACGGCGCGTAAAAGCCGGATCGTGCTCGATATGGCGCTGATACTCCTTCAGCGTCGTTGCGCCGATGACGCGCATCTCGCCGCGTGCGAGCGCGGGCTTGAGCATGTTCGAAGCGTCGAGCGCGCCGTCCGCGGCGCCCGCGCCGATAAGCGTGTGCAGCTCGTCTATAAAAAGTATTATCTTCCCTTCCGCGCGCTCAACTTCCTTCATGACGGCTTTCAAGCGCTCCTCGAACTCGCCGCGATATTTCGTGCCGGCGACAAGAAGCCCGAGGTCAAGCTGTACGAGCTCCTTCCCTTTGAGCGACTCCGGCACATCGCCGGAAGCCATGCGCTGTGCCAACCCCTCCGCAACGGCCGTCTTGCCCACGCCGGCTTCACCGATGAGGATGGGATTGTTCTTCGTGCGGCGCGAGAGTATTTGTATGACGCGCGTAATTTCCGTATCGCGCCCGATGACGGGGTCCAGCTTGTTCTCGCGCGCGCGGTCGGTAAGCGAGCGCGCAAAGCGCGCGAGCGCGCGCAGCTTCTTGGGCTCTTCTGCATCCCGTATCTTTCCCTCCTTAATGTCTGCAAGCACTCTCGCAAGAGCAGAGCGGTCGATGCGGAATCGCGAGAGAACATCCGCCGCAGGGCCAGGATGCTCGATAATTCCCAAGACAAGATGCTCCGGAGAAACGAACTGGTCGTTAAAGCTCGCCGCAATGCGCGGCGCCGCCTCGAACACGCGTACAAGCTCCGGCGTCAAATACAGCTGGAACGAGGGGGAGACGGTCGTCCCTCCCGAACCCTCGATCAGCTCGAGCACTGAATCCGTCAGGTGTACCGTATCTACATCAAGCTGCTCGAACATCGGCAGGACCATTGACTCCTCTTGTCCGAGAAGTGCAGCGAGAAGATGTAGGGTGGAAACCTGGTTGTGGCCACGTTCGACCGCAAGCTGGTGTGCGCGCTGTATCGCTTCTTTTGCTTTTGTAGTGAAGTTATTGAATGGTGCCATAGGTATGCGCCACCGAGATACGCGGGTTGGCAAACTGCCCTAACATTACTCCTCCGCGCTCTCGTCGCTTCTTGTACTATACGAAGAAATGTCTGAAGACGCAAGGAACACGCCCGCCCCCGCCTCTCGACTCACGCTCGTCGACATGCCGACGACGGCGCCATCAACGTTCATGAGCGCGCTGCCGAACTGTACCGAATCCGCGGCGATGTTGGTCTCGATAAGGCGCGGAGCCGATTCGCTTCCGCTTTGCTGCGCAACGACAAGCCCGCTCGCGAGGCGCGTCGTCGCGCGCCCGGCGATACTGACGACCGTTTCTCCGAGCGACGGCTGCTTCAATGCCAACGCTGCCGGGGTCCACTGCACCGCGCCGCTTTCGGTAGAGGTCGCCCCCGCCAGAAGAGCGAGGCCTATCTCGGCGCTCTTTCTTGAAAGCGTCGCTCGCACGCGCTCACCATTCGGCAATGCGACCGAGATAGCGCCGCTCGCGGGCAGCGCTGCGACGTCCGTTACGATGCGGCCGTCACCCGTTACAACGATGCCGAGTCCGAGGTATACGTCGGACTCTTTGCCCTCCGCGCTCTTCGTCGTCGTATACAAGCGCACGATGGAAGGAGAAAGCTTTTCCACACCCTTTGCGATGAGGTCCGATTCCCGTACGACGACGGTACGCTCAGTCGTCGTCACGACCGTGGCGGCCTGACCTGCAGGCACTACGCGCTCGACGGTGCGCTCAACCACGCGATTGACGGTCTGGGCGACCGCCGGCGGCGCCTGTTCCATAAGGGAGACCGTAACGATGCCTGTCGCGATGGAGGTAACGAAACTTACAAGAAGCGTCAACAGAATGATCTGAGATTTCGTGAGCTTCTCAATATCCATGCCGTTAGAATACCACGCCATGGCAATAAAACGCCACTGCAGATAGTGGAGATTTCAGCACTACAGCGCGCGATACGCCTCAACGGCATCACGAAGCGCGGCGGTGGTGCGGCGGACATCTGCCGGAGAGGTATCCCTGCCGAGAGAAAAGCGCACCGTGCTCGCTGCCCGCCAGGTCTCAGCGTGCGGGAACATCGCCTCCACCACGTGTGAACGTGATTCCTCACCCTCGCGGCATGCACTCTTGGTGGAGACGCTCACGCCGCGCCGGTCGAGCGCAAGCACGACGTATTCGCTGGAAATATCCGGTATCGAAATATTTAAAATGTGCGGTAGCGAGGGCGTACGGGCGCCTTTAGCGCCGGCGCCGTTCACCACAGCGCCCGGCACCTCCTCCATGATTGTGCGCATAAGCGAGACGCGCAGCTCTTCGAGGCGCTTTGCTTCCATCCCGCGCTCCCCGCTTGCCGCCGTTAGAGCGGCCGCGAAACCCGCCGCAAGCGCGACGGGCTCGCTGCCTGCACGCATTCCGCGCTCCTGTCCGCCGCCAAGAAGAAGCGGCGCAAGCGCACTGCCGCTCTCCGAGCGCATTGTGTCAGAGACGAAGAGCGCGCCGACGCCGCGCGGACCGTAGAGCTTCGACGAATCCAGCGAGAGCATGTCGACGCCAAGCGTATGCGCTTTCGCCGAGAGGTAGAGCGGCGCCTGCCCTGCGTCGGCATGCAGCGCGATAGACGAACCGTGCCTATCGTTAAAGCGCGCGATGCGCTGCGCTATCGCGCGCAGCGGCTGCACCACCCCCACCTCGTGGTTTCCCCATCCGACTGACACCAGCGCTGTTTCAGGGCGCAGAAGCGCTTCCACGCTCTCCGGCGAGATGCTGCCGTCACTATCGGGCATGACGCGCTCGACGGCGCCCCCCATCTCACCGATATGGTCGAAACAGGCAAGCACCGAGGGGTGTTCGATGGCACTCACTATCCAGTGCGTTCCCTTCGCGCCACCGCCCGGCTGGGCCATCCTTTTCCATAAGCCGAGAATGGCAAGATTGTTTGCTTCCGTCCCACCGGACACGAACACGAGCTCATGCGCCTTGACACCAAGCTCGCGTGCTATCGCGCTGCGCGAATCGCCTATCGAGCGCGCCGCATGCCTCCCCTCCTCATGCAGCGCCCCCGGATTGCCGTATAGCAACGCGGCGTCCTCGATCGCTTTACGCGCCTCCGGCCGGAGCGGCGTGCCGCCTGCGTAGTCCATGTACGTGCGCCTCAGCTTTCCAAACCCGAACATCGACGCATTGTACTGCTTCGCGCGCGCTTGTCATTTTGATATTTCGTTGTGAAAGCGTATACTCGAGCCGAACCAGTATGCCCACCGCCGGATACCGCTTCCACCCGTATGCACGCGAATCAACATATCGTCGAACGCCCGCCCGTGGTTGTCGTCATGGGACACGTCGACCACGGCAAATCGACGCTGCTTGATTTCATACGCAAGTCAAACACCGTCGACAAGGAGGCGGGCGGCATCACGCAGCACGTCGCCGCCTACGAGGTCGTACACACTCCCGCCGACGGCTCCTCGCCAAAGCGCATCACCTTTATCGATACGCCCGGGCATGCGGCATTCCAAACCCTGCGCGCGCGGGGTGCCAATGTCGCCGATGTGGCCATACTCGTCGTTGCGGCGGATGATGGCGTAAAGGCGCAAACGCTTGAAGCGCTCGAGAGCATCAAGCGCTCGGGTATCCCCTTCGTCGTTGCCATCAACAAGATAGACAAGCCGAACGCTTCCGTTGAGCGCACGCAGGCATCGCTCCTCGAGAGTGGCGTATACCTGGAGAAAATGGGTGGCGATGTGCCGTGGGCAGCCATTTCCGCGAAAAGCGGCGCGGGCATTCCCGAGCTATTGGATCTCGTGCTTCTTGTCGCGGAGATGCAGGGCCTTACGGGGGACACGGCAAAACACGCCGAGGGGTACGTCATGGAGGCGCATCGCGACCAACGGCGCGGCATCGCCGCGACCCTCATTATTACGGATGGCACGCTCTCCTCGGGTATGGCCGTACGCGCGGGCGGAGCCGTGGCGCCCGTTCGCCTTATGGAAGACCATACCGGAGCACCGCTTAAAAAAGCGAGCTTCTCCACGCCAGTGCTTCTTGTCGGTTTCGATGTTCTACCCGAAGCGGGGCTTCCCTTTTCGTCATACAAAACGAAACGAGAGGCGGACGAGGCGCGCAAGGCGGACGAAGCGGCGCATCACGCGGGCACTGCATCATTAGCCGAAGGCGATGAAGAGGGGCGCTTCCTGCTGCCCGTTATCGTACGGGCGGATACCGCGGGTTCCTTGGAGGCAGTCACGCATGAGGCGGCGCGCCTCGGAGACGAGCATGCCGGCGTGCGGATATACCACCAGGGCATTGGTGTTATCTCGGAAGCAGATATAAAAGCAGCCATCGCCTCCAAGGAGCCCGCGGTTGTCGTGGGGTTCAACGTTGGCGTGGACGCGCTCGCGCGCGAGCACGCCCGCCAGCACGGGGTATCCATTGAGACCTTTGACATCATTTACAAGCTCTCCGAGCGATTGGAGGAGCTTATGCGCGAGCGCTCGCCAAAGCGGACGGTCGAAGAAAAACTTGGCCGCGCGAAAATTCTCAAGGTCTTTTCCAAGCGCAGGCAAACCTACCTGCTCGGCGGCTCCGTACTCGACGGCAGATTGGAGGCGCGCGCATCCGTTCGCGCCCTTCGCAAGGGCGAGACGCTCGGCACCGGCACCATACGGAGCATTCAGGCAAACCGGCAAAACGTCGAGCGCATCGAAGAGGGGCGCGAGTTCGGGGCGGAGATCGAATGTGAGACCGAGGCGGGCCTGCACCAGGGCGACATCCTCGAGTGTTATAAGACACGCGTGGTATGAAGAGGCGCGCCATCCAAGTGGCGGAGGAGTTGGCGCACCACGCGGGCGTCTACCTGCAGCGCGAGTCGAACCGTACGTCGCTTATCACGGTCACCCGCGCCGATGTCTCGCCGGATTTGAAGAATGCGACTATTTATGTATCCGTGCTGCCCCATGAGGAGGAAGAGCGCGCTATTGCGTTCGTCAAGCGCCAGCGCGGCTTGTTCCGCGAATATCTCAAATCGCACAGCAAGCTGAAGTTTTTGCCATTCATAGATTTCGTCATAGACGAGGGTGAGAAGAACCGCCAGCGCGTCGACGATTTGACGCGGACGTAGCACGAAGCCGTGGTATATTGCCCCCATCGGCCCGATGGCGAAGTAGCAACGCAGGAGTCTGCAAAACTCCCATGCGCGGGTGCAATTCCCGCTCGGGCCTCCAATACCCATGGTATCTTCATATTTCTACTGATAGAGTTGGCTCATGCATAAGAACCGCGCAGTTACGAAGGTCATAATTCCCGTTGCCGGCTCAGGCACGCGCTTTCTCCCGGCGACGAAGGCGCAGCCGAAGGAGATGTTGCCGGTCATCGACAAACCCGTCATTCAGTACCTTGTTGAGGAAGCCGTCGAGGCGGGTATCACCGACATCATATTCATAACGGGGCGCAACAAGCGCGCTATCGAGGACCATTTCGACGCCTCCCCCGAGCTGGAAGCGCAGTTGGAGAACAACGGCAAAGAGGAAGTTCTTGAACGTATCCGGCGCGTTTCCGAATTGGCGCGTTTCTCGTACGTCCGCCAGCGAGCGCCGCTTGGCGACGGCGACGCAATTCTTACGGCGGAGCATCTAGTGGACGATGACGAGCCGGTAGGGGTCATGTTCGGCGATGACATTTTCGTCGGCAGCGCGCCGCGCCTAACGCAGATAGGCGCCGTGTACGCTGAGCGCGGCGAAGTGGTCGCCGCACTCGAAGAAGTGCCGCGTGAAGAGGTTTCGCGCTACGGCGTTGTCGACGGTGAAGACATTGGCGGCGGTGTCTTTGACATAAAAACCATTGTCGAGAAACCGAAGGTCGAGGAGGCGCCCTCGAACATGATCTTGATGGGCACGTACATAATCAACAAGGATGTGTTCCGGGAGCTGCGCTCGCTCAAGGAGCGGACGACCGAAGGCGAGGTGCGGCTCGCGGACGCGTTAAAGGCGTATCTCGCCATGCGGCCCGTTCTCGGCGTGCGAATGGACGGAAAGCGCTACGACTGCGGCGACAAACTTGGATACCTGAAAACCACCGTCGACTTTGCCCTCATGCATCCGGAATTCAAGGACGACTTCCGCGCGTACATCCGGGAGAAGGTAAGCGAGTAGCGCTTCCCTATTCCTCGTACCTCGTGCACAATGGCCGCATATCCCTCCGTCGCGTAAAACTATGGAGGGCACAGCCGGGGTGGCGTAATCGGTAGCCGCGCGACACTTAAAATGTCGTGATCGAGAGATCATGTGGGTTCGAGTCCCACCCCCGGCACCAAGTAGGAAATTGCAGGCCAGTGCTCGTCGCAGCGCTAGCTTGCATTGTTCTAACTTGTCCCCCCAGTAGGACTCGAACCTACGACCAACCGCTTAAGAGGCGGATGCTCTACCAACTGAGCTATAGGGGGAGTGCAAAGATTGTACACAACTTTTGGCGAAAGAGAATGCGCATGCTACACATGTGGTGTAGGGCAGGTGGCGAAATGGCAGACGCGCCAGGTTTAGGACCTGGTCCCGCAAGGGGTGGAGGTTCGAGTCCTCTCCTGCCCACAAAATACCGAGCCGGATGCGGAGCATTCGGCGAGGATATTTTGCGCGGCACAGGAGAGGACTCGAAGGCGAGCGCGGG
>PFBM01000001.1:5009-6214 GCA_002773285.1 Candidatus Kaiserbacteria bacterium CG10_big_fil_rev_8_21_14_0_10_59_10 | reverse complement strand
GCTCCTTGAAGAAGCGGCGCTACAGAGCGACCAGGACGAACTCGCGGACGAGCGCGAGCAGGTCTCGCTCATGACGGTACACGCTTCGAAGGGGCTCGAATTCGACACGGTCTTCGTCACCGGCCTCGAGCAGGGACTTTTCCCGAGCCTACGCGAATCCGACGACCGCGATCCCGAAGAAGAGCGCAGGCTCTTCTACGTCGCGCTCACGAGAGCAAAATCGCACCTCTTCCTGACGTATGCCGCGGGGCGCATGAAGTATGGCGAACGAGAGTACACCAGTCCCTCGGAATTTCTTGACGACATCGACCAGCGTCTCGTGGTGCCGTACACGGGCGCGGCAGAAGAAGATACCATCCTCTGATATGCGCGACGACGTTCGCCCCAGGAGAGCAGGACGCGCCGCGAGCAGGCCAGGACGGAGCCGCCTCGCCCGCGGGGCGCGGCTCGGGCAGCACTTTCTCATCCACGCCTGGCCTGCACGCTTCCTCGCGCATGCCGTACGGCCGAGCGAGAGAGAGACGATAGTAGAAATAGGGCCGGGCAAAGGAATCCTCACACGCGAACTCCTCGCGCGCGGCCCCGTCATCGCGATCGAGAAGGACGAGGTGCTGTGCGCGAGACTGCGCGAGACCTTCGCGGGTGGCATCGCCTCGGGGCGGCTCACGCTCATCGAGGGTGACGTGCGCGATTTTGACAGCGCGACGATAGGCGGCGACTACGTGCTCGCAGCGAACATCCCGTACTACATTACCGGTGAGATCATCCGGCAATTTCTCACAGCGGAGCACCAACCGCTGAAGATGGCGCTCCTTATCCAAAAAGAGGTCGCGCAGCGTATCACGAGTGAAAAAGAGAGCCTCCTGTCGCTTTCGGTCAAGGCGTACGGCACGCCGCGCATTGTCGAGAAAGTATCGAGAATGCATTTTTCACCGCCGCCTTCGGTCGACTCGGCGATACTGTTCGTAGGCGACATCTCCCGGCGTTTCTTCGAGCACCTCGATGAACACGCGTTCTTCGAGCTCTTGCGTGTCGGTTTCGCGTCGAAGCGAAAAATGCTTGCCGGAAATTTGTCTTCTCTCTATGTGAAGGAGCAACTCGCCTCTGCCTTTGGCGCCGCGGGCATACACGAAAAAGCGCGGGCTGAGAACGTATCGCTTGAGCAGTGGAAGTCGCTCTATCAACTATTGAGAAGTTCCCAACAT
>PFBM01000001.1:2034-4895 GCA_002773285.1 Candidatus Kaiserbacteria bacterium CG10_big_fil_rev_8_21_14_0_10_59_10 | reverse complement strand
GCCCGGCCGCCGAAGGGGGCCGCGGCGGCCGCAGAGGGGAAGCTCAGGATGAGGCCGAGGGTGATCGCGATGAGGCGCATGTACCTATTATATACGGCGCGCGGCCGACCTGACGAGGTATACTGCACGCATGGGTAGGGCGTACGCGCATGCACGCACCGCGCTCCTTCTTGGTGCCGGGGTACTGCTTATCGCCGGGGGATTCGTCGTCGGAGAGCGCGCACCGGAGCGAGGGGGTGAGGGGGCGCTTCGCGCGTGGGGTTCTTCGAGCGCCTTCATCGATCCGAGTGCGTACGCTCCTTTGCCGCAGTACGCGGAAACACCGTCGGTCTTGAACACGCAGACAACGCCGCGGTTTCTTCCGCTTGCGCCTAGGGCGGCGCTCGGCGACGGGGCGCCTCTGTCTGACGAGCTCGGTGCGATACTCAGAGCACTCACGCGGGCGCGCCCGACCGCTCCCGCCGCACTCGAGGCGACCACGACCTCTCTCTCGTACGAGTTCATCCCGCAGGGACTCATCGCGCTTCCCGGAAGCGATCGTGCGCGCAGCCCGCGAGAGCAGGCGCTCTACGAGTACGGCAACGAGGTCGGCTCGTACATACAGGAGTACGAAACGCGCCACCCCAATGTCGCGCGCGTTCTGCGCGACCAACTCGAAGATAGGCAGAGCGCTTCAAAGGGTGCCGCTGTGCGGGAGGTAGGGATCGACCTCGGGGCGATAGGGGAGAAGATGGGGCGTATGGAGCAGGTACCGAGCGACGTCCGTTCGCTGCACGCGGCGCTCGCCGAGGGATACCGAGATATCGGAGAGAGGCTCCGGGGTGTCCCTGACGCACAGGGGGACGCGGCGCTCCTCCAGGCGATCGAGGCGTACAACGCTGCAGCCGACTCGTTTGCCGGTGATTTCGTCGCGCTTGCCGAGTACCTCGCGCTTTCCGGCGTGATCTTTTCGCATACCGACCCGGGAAGCGCCTTCACTTTCTCGGCGGGCGGCGCTTTCTGAGCGGGAGACGCTGCGACCGCAGGGCGCGCGTCTTGGGCGCAGGCCGTCGTCGTTCTTGTGAGTAGCGACACCCTGGCCGTGTCGCACGAGGTATACTGAATATCGTGGGGAAGCTACAACATATGCTGCGAACGCCGATGGGTGTCGCGGCCGTCGTCGCCCTCGGCGGCCTCCTCGTCACCGCACTCTACCGCGGAAACGCACTCCAAGAATCCCGCGCCGCGTCCCTCTCCTTCACAAGTTCGTCATCGATTCCCCTCAGTGAGAACGACGTGTTCACGCAGCAGGAACTCCTGCTCCTCGGACTCTCCGACGATGCGGACGCGCCCTCGGCCGCCCGCGACTCCGCGTCAATAATCGGCCCGATAGTCGTCGCCCAGCTGGTGGGCGGCTACGCGGGGCTGGAGGACAGCGGCCTCCTGTCGGAGCAGACGCTCGCGGCGACGGCGGATACCGTGGCGAAGAACCTACGGGCGGCCGTCTCGTACAGGACGTACACCTCCGCCGACATCAAGGTGCGAGACGACGTGTCTCCGGAGGCGGTGCTCCTCTACCGGAGCGAGATGCGAGACGCGCTCCTGCCGCTTCTCGACAACGCGCAGAACGAGCTCGATCTCTACGGCGCGTACCTCGACACGGGAGAGGGATCGCACCTCGACCTGCTCAGAGACGCCGCGGCGCGCTACCGAAGCGCGGAGGCGAGCGCGGCGGCGCTCATCACTCCGCGCGACGCGCTCATCTACCACCGCGACGTCCTCAACGCGCTCGGGGGCTTCGCCGCGGTCATCGAGGAGATGGCGGCGCACGCGGACAGCGCGCTTGCTGCGGCGGCGCTCTTGCGCACCTACAATGAGAAAGAGGCCGCCATGTACACGGCATTCAACGCGCTCTCCGCCTACTACGTACGAAAAGCATCATGACACGCCGCCTCTTCATGTTCGCCCTCATCGTCGTACTCGCGGCGACACCCGTCCTCGCGCAGGAATCCGGAAATACGGACGTGGACGCGACCGTCTCCGGCACCGTGAATTTCTCGGACACCTTCGCGTTTCAGCGCAACGGCATTTTCGGCTGCTCCCTCAACGGCTCCTTCTCGATGTCGGTCGGCGCGCTCTCGGCGGTCGGCGGCGTCTTCGTCCCCGTCAACGACGCGGCGGTCACGCTCAATACGGGGTACCTCGTCTACAAGGAGTGTGTCCTTCGCGGCATTGTCAATAGAATGCGCGAAAACGAGACCGCGTCGCTCCTCCAGGCGATTCTCCTTGCCTACCAGCGCGGTCGCGACGGCCTGCCGCTCTTCTCGCAAAATCTTAAAATCGAAAAGAGGGATACATTTGACGAAAAGGTAGTCAGCGCGGTGAAAAACAACTACCTGGATACCCTCGATCCGACCTTCCAGACTGCGGTGAAGCGCTCGGTGGTGCAGCGCTACGCTGCCGCGCGCAACAAACCGAACCAGGCGTTCTCCTGCCCCGCCACTTCCAATTTCTGGGACAGGATCGGCGCGCTTGCAAAAAATCCCGCCTGCAGCGCGTACTGGGCGGGGGTATTGGTGGAGAGCGATATTTACAGCAGCGCCACCGCAGACTGGAACGATATCCTGAAGCAGCTCGAGTGGGGAAGGGGCAACTATCCGAGAACCGTCAAGGACGCAAGCGGCAACGACATCGTGGTCACGCCGAGCTCGCTCGTGGACGCAAACATCACGCAGGCAGTACAGACGGGCTTTCGCCAGCTTGAGAACGCCAACGATATCGACCAGATGGTGGGCGCGCTCTTCGCGGGCATCACGACGCACGTCCTCTCCGACCAGGGGGGCCTCTCCGGCGTCCTACAGCGCACCGGCAGTCAGCAGAGC
>PFBM01000001.1:0-2028 GCA_002773285.1 Candidatus Kaiserbacteria bacterium CG10_big_fil_rev_8_21_14_0_10_59_10 | reverse complement strand
GATCGGGTGGTGCGCGAATCCGCCGCGGGGCTTCGCGGCTCCGCCGCAAACGCGGCGCTCCAGATACTTGGCGCCGCCAAGCAGATCGAGGAAGGATTTCTCGCGACGATGAGCTCCATCGCGCAGCTTCTCACGCAGTCGATAGCCGATCTGCGGGCGAAGGAAAACGCCTGCTGGAGTCTCATCATAGAGAACGTCTGCGCGACCGCGCCCGGCGCAGACGGCACCTGCACCGCGAAGACGGCGGCGTGCACGCAGGACGATCAGGGGGACGGCGCGAACGCGTGCCCCACGGGAGCAACGCTCAAGATCGCGACCTCGACGGCGCGCTCGCAAGCGGTTATCGATGCACGTATAGCGCCGCTTGCGACATCGACGGCCGCGAACATCCGGCAGTCTGAAGAGGCGCTCGGACTCATCGCGAAGCTCATCGCCGACGTGACCAACACCGCGTCGCTCACGACGCAGCGACTCGCGCTTCAGCAGCTCGACACGCTCGTCTCGCAGCGCGCGCTCCACAACCAGTACGACCTGCAGAACGCGCAGCAGACCAAGGACAGTATCGCCGCATCTATGGATACGCTCCAGACGGATACCGCGCAAGCGTGGGGCGACTCTCAGGACCCGGCTGTGGGGTGGTGCAACGTGAACAACCAGGCCGTCCTCGACCTGTGGAAGGAGGTGTGGCGGCAATAGCTATGGCGCGCGCGTTTCTACAAAACCGGTACCTCACCTCCATCGTCGTCGTCGCGGCGATATCGCTTTTCTTCGCACCCCTCTTTCTCCACGCGCAGGGAAGCGGCGGCGCGGGTGACCCTGCGGGAGAAGCGTCTCCTGCCCAGATCACCGAAGCACCGACGACCGCCACGCCGCAGGTGAGGGCAACGTGCGACTTCCTCAACGGCTACACGTTCGATGGCTGCATCTGGTTCCCCCTTATGAGCTGGCTCGGCTCCTGGTTCTTGACTATAGGCGGTTATCTCCTATTGGTCGCGGGGACACTCTTCGATACGCTCGTCGGACGCATCATCGTCGATTTCAAGGGAACACTCGACTTCCTCAACATTACGACGGCAATCTCCGACGGCTGGACCATATTCCGGGACTTCTCCAATATTCTCATCATTGGCATCTTCGCCTTCACCGCGATTTCGATTATCCTCGGCCTGCACGAGTTCGGGCAGAAGAAAATGATCGCGCGCATCCTCATTATCGCGGTCCTCATAAATTTCAGCCTGCTGTTTACCAAGATGATCATCGATGCATCCAATTTCACGGCGTACCAAATCTACCGGCAGATGGCCGGCGGCGCGGACAGCGTCACATTCGACATCTCGCAGCGCTTTCTTGTCCCCATGGGCATCCCTAATGTATGGAATAGCAAACCGATCGTGGATACGGTGACCAATGGTAGTCAGAGCGGCCTGCAGGGCTTCGCGTTCGGCCTCACCGGCGGCGCGATGCTCGCTATTCTTGCGGGCGTCCTTCTCTACGGTTGCTTCCTCATTATCGCGCGTGGCATCCTCTTCATATTTTTGATGCTGACCGCCGCGCTCGCGTTCGCGACGTACCTCATCCCCTCGTTCGCGGAGAGCGAGTACGGGTGGAGCACTTGGTGGAAGTCCCTCATCAACAGCGCCATCTTCGCGCCACTTCTCATGCTCTCCCTGTACATTTCGCTTGTGATCGTGAGCAAGGCGGGGGAGAAGGTCGGACAGTTGACGGGAGTGGATACGATCGGATCGATCATCAATGATCCGTCGAAGCAGCTGACGACGAACGGCTGGACGGTCATCCTCCTCTATATTCTCGGGACGGGACTCCTCTTCATCTCCTTCAAGGTGTCGAGTAAATTCGCCGGTCGCATCTCCGGTTTCAATATGGCCTCAATGATTCCTGGTCTTGGTGTTGCTGCTGGGGCCCTTGGTGTTGCTGCTGGGGCCCGCTTTGCCGGATTTGCAGCACGACAGGGTATCGGTCGTCCTGCACTCGCGGTGAGTAAGAGAATGGAAGCTGCGTCTAAAGACA
>PFBM01000018.1:1386-23948 GCA_002773285.1 Candidatus Kaiserbacteria bacterium CG10_big_fil_rev_8_21_14_0_10_59_10 | reverse complement strand
CAGAACAGGTGAACATGCTTTTTAAGGGCACGCACGTGGTCTCTGGAGGCGGCAGGGCGGTTGTCGTTGCAACGGGCGAACACACTGTCATCGGGCGCATCGCGACGACTCTTTCATCCATCACCTCGGAGGTGCCGTTGAAAAAAGATATTCGCGCGCTCTCGCACGTCGTCATCGTTGTAACTCTGCTTATCTCGCTGTCGCTTTTTGTCGCGGGAGTTGTACTGGGCAAATCCGCGATAGAGATGTTTATGATAGCGGTGTCGCTCACCGTTTCGGTCATTCCCGAGGGGCTCCCCATCGTCGTGACGCTCATCCTTGCAACCGGCGCGTGGCGCATGCTCCGCCGGAATGCCTTGGTGAAGCGCTTGCAGGCCGTCGAGGCGCTCGGCCAGGCGAAGGTCATTGCGGTCGACAAAACAGGCACGATAACGAAAAACGAGCTTACCGTACAGCGCGTGTACGTGGACGGGCGCACCTACGAGGTGGGGGGAAGCGGTTATGACCCCGCGGGCGACATTCGGCTCGAGGGAGAAACCGTAGAGCCGTTGAATCATGCGGATCTCGTGTACGCGGGAAAAGTTTCGGCCTTTTGCGCAAGCGGCCATGCGTCATTCGATTCCGAAACGAACAGGTGGCGCGTTTCTGGCGACCCAACAGAGGCCGCGCTCTCGGTGTTTGCTGAAAAGGTGGGTTTCCGGCGCGATGAGTTGAATCATGAATCGCCGAAAGTTGCGGAGGTGCTCTTCAATTCAGGCACGCGCTATCACGCGGTCGTGCACATGGTGGATGAGAAGCCCTTCCTCGCGGTCGCGGGAGCACCGGAGGTGATATTGGACCTCTCCTCGCAGGTGTGGAGCGAAGGGGGGCCGCACAAACTCACCGAAGCGAAGCGCCGCGAACTTGAAAAGGTGTTTACGTCCATGACGGAGGGGGGCATGCGCGTCATCGCGCTTGCCGCTCGTGAAGACGCCGAGCACACGATAGAAGACGGGTCGGTGCAGGACCTGACCTTCGTGCACTTTGTCGGCATGATAGACGCGCTTCGCGTCGAGGCGCAGGAAGCAATAGAGCAGGCGCGTGCCGCGGGCATACGCGTCGTCATGATAACGGGCGACCACGTGCTCACCGCAAAAGCCATCGCGTCTACCGCGGGAATATACAGGGAAGGCGACAAGGCCCTCACGGGTGCAGATATCGAGGCGCTCTCCGCCGACGAGCTGCGGGAGCAGCTTGCCGAGGTGACGGTGTTCGCGCGGGTAACGCCTGAGCATAAGCTGCACATTATCGAAGGGTACAAGGCGCGCGGGGAAGTGGTGGCAATGACAGGTGATGGGGTGAACGATGCACCTTCTCTCGTAGCGGCGGACCTCGGCGTTGCAATGGGGGCCATTGGTACGGAGGTCGCGAAAGAAGCATCCGACATCGTGCTTCTGGATGACAACATGAGCACTATCGTCGCGGCGATAGAGGAGGGGAGGAACATCTACCGAACGATAAAGAAAGTCATTTTGTATCTCTTTTCAACCTCGCTCGGAGAGATCCTAACGATCACCGTCGCGCTCGCTATCGGCTACCCGCTCCCTTTGCTTGCGGCGCAGATCATATGGCTCAACTTCGTGACGGACGGCTTTCTGACCGTCGCGCTTGCGATGGAGCCGAAAGAGGACGACCTGCTGCGCCGCTCTTTCAGCAAAGCGCAGCGCGCGCTCATAGATGGAACGATGGTGGTGCGCATGTTCACCATGGCAATACCGATGGCCATAGGTTCGCTCATTCTCTTCGGTGAATACGTCGATGAAGGGGACATTACACGCGCTATGACTATCGCGCTTACGACGCTCGCGGCGTTTCAGTGGTTCAATGCGTGGAACGTGCGGCACGCGACGCACTCGGTCTTTACTATGAACCCATTCTCCAACCGCTACCTTCTGGGAGCGACGGCGATCGTCATCCTGCTGCAGCTGGCTGCCGTGTACACGCCCTTCCTGCAGCACGTTCTGCGGACGTCGCCGCTCTCGCTATCGGATTGGCTCTGGATAATCCCCGTTGCTGCGAGCATCATTCTCGTCGAGGAGGTGCGCAAGCTTATTGTGCGCATACTCGAGGCGCGCCGTGCGCGGCGGAAGCGCATTATTGAAGCGCTTCCCGAAGCCGCTGAGACAGCGCCGGCTCAATAGGCGCAAAGTACGCGCTGCGAGCCGCGTTCGGTTCCAAGGCGAGGAGCGCGGCGAGCCCGACGCCCGCGTGCACGCGCAGGGAGCGGTCGATATGCGCGAGTGAAATGGCGCGCAGGTCGCGCTCGCCCGTCGTGGCTCCTTCACTCGTCGTGACGACGACGCCGATAAGACGTCCCCATGCGTTCACGACCGCGCCGCCCGATGCGCCGCCCTGCGCGAGCGGAGTACCGCCGAGCGAGAGAAGGTCGATTAGTTTCGAGCCGAACGTCATCAGCGTTTTAATGGTGCCGACCGATGAGGAAGGATGCAGCGAGTGTTGCGCGGCCGCGCCGCCGATAAACTCCGCCGGGTACGCGGCAACAAGCACCGGGTCGTCCTGAAAACCGATCGCTTCGCGCGTGTCGGGTGCAAGATGGGGAAACGCGCCGGGCAGAGGAGAGCCGTCCGCAGCGCCCGTGACATAGAGCAGTGCATAGTCGTGCTCGCCCGTCCCGATGGAGCGCGTCTTTCGTATGTCTTCAGCGTGCTCCTCAACCCACGGTTTCGGTATGTAGAGAAGCTGCGCATTCCAGCGCGCGGCAGCGGGGGAGCCGCTGCGAATGACGCAGTGGGCATCGTTTTCATTGTGCCCCGCAAGCAAAAAGTACTGTGCCACGTGTGCGTTGGTGAGAATGATGCCGCGCGGATCAACGAATACGCCGCTGCCGCTGTAGGCGGAACGCGCGCCGCCTCGAGTGAGCGTGCAGTATATGTTCACCAATGCGGCGCGCGTTTCCGCGTCGACAAGGGAAAATCCCTTCGGCTGGAAGGCGTACGGCTCGCTGATGCGTGCCACCGTCGCGCCGCTTTGCGCCGTATTCGGCGGCGCCGCCGCGCTCGAGCTGCTGCCCGTTTGCTGCGCCGCCGCGCTCGGCGCGACGGAGGCGGTGGACGCGTTCGGTTCTTTAGCGTTCGGCGGTTCGGGAAAGGCGAGCGCAGTAGGGGGCTCGCCACCTTTATCCGCCTCGCGCGCATCGCTGAGCTCGAGACGTGAGATGTCGGTCGGGTCGTCTGCGGTTTGACCGCGGGCGAAGGAGCCGGATACCCACGGCGCCGCCTGCGCGCCGAGCATGAGAAGCGCGAGCGCCACCAGCACTGCTGCGCCCACATACGCCAACGCTGAGAAAAACAACTTTGCCATGTTTGTGCGGGATGCCGGAATCGGACCGGCGACTGCTCTTTGGAAGAGAGCTATTTTGCCACTAAACTAATCCCGCCTTATCCTCACCGCGGCGAGCTTTTATAGGGCAGGGCCCGCTGAAAGCGCGGAGGCGAGTTTCTCACACTGTACTCGCTCTGCCCCCTGAATGCAAAACGCGCCAATCGGTTGGCGCGTTTTGCGTAGCCACAGCTACTCTCTGAAAGCTAGCAGCTACTTGACTGCGTCCTTCAAGGTCTTCGAAGCGCGGAATTTGGGCACCCGCATCGCCGCTATCTGGATGGTCTCGCCGGTGCGCGGATTGCGGCCGGTACGGCCAGCACGCGTCTTCGCCTCGAAAATGCCAAGGCCCGCGATGGAAACCTCCTCGCCCTTTTTCAAGGATTCCGTAACGAACGAGATAACTGCCTCAACTGCGCGCTCTGCGTCGGCCTTCGTGCCGCCGACCGTCTGGTGCACGCGATCGATGATGTCTGTTTTATTCGCCATACGTATGTGTTTTTCTGTTAATGATTAAAAATCGGCTACGCCATTGACTCGACCCTCGGGCGGGCGCTCTCGACAAGAGCGCATACCCTCAGCGCCGCGCGGCGCAGCCGCGCTTGATGCCGACCTGCGACCATTTTGGGCGGTATTTTCGCCGTGTCAATCAGTTGCCAGACGACTATCCACAGGGCGTAGTAAACGGCTATTGACCGTTGAATGTACGGCGATACGGGCTTTTCGCGTACGTTCCAAGAATTTCGAGCTCTCGGGCGTAGTATCCAAGCTCCTCCATCGCAACGGAGGCGGGATATACGGACGGATTTCCCTCGAATTCGATGTAAAAATGCGCGTCTGCGTGGCGCGCCATGGGCACGAAACTCTCCAGTTTGATGATGTTGACGCCAGCGGTAGCAAAACCGGAGAGTGATTTAAAGAGCGCAGCGGGAATATCGCGCACTTTATAGACGACACTGGTGATGACGCGCTCTTTCGGCGCCCGCCGCGGGCGTTTTCCGGTCACGATAAGGAAGCGTGTGACGTTGTCTGCGCTGTCTTGGATGTTTCGCGCAAGTATGGTCGAGCCCGTGTGAAGCGCGGCGGCCTCGGCCGATGCTATGGCCGCATTGCTCTTCGATCCCGCCGCGACGACATGCTCGACGGCGCCTGCAGTGTCTCCGAACGGTACGGGTTCTGCTCCGAGGCCGCGTATGTAGCGGGCGCACTGCGAAAGCGCCTCACGGTGGCTGTATACGCGGGCTATGTCTTTCCACTTCGCGCCCCGAAGCCCCACAAGACAGTGCCTGACGGGCAGAAAGTATTCGCCCACTACATGAAGTTTGCTGCCGGGGAGCAGGTGGTGAATGTCCGCGACGCGTCCCGCGGTCGAGTTCTCGATCGGAAGGAGCGCATAGGCGGCGGAGCCGCGTTTGGCCGCGGCGACGACCTCTTCAAAGGTAGGGTACCCTCGGGCGGGCAGTTTCGGGAACGCCTTGCGCGCCGCGATACTGGAGTATGCGCCGGGCACTCCTTGGTAGGCGACGTGCGCGCGTTTCATCGCCGCACTATAGATGAGATGGCGTGCGGGTGCAAAAAAAGAAGAGGGGGCAGTAAGCCCCCTCGCCGCTTTTTGGTCGCCCACGCTCAGTGCAGCGTGACGCGCTGGCACAGCGCCTCGTCGACGACGAGATTCCGAAGAAGCGATCTAGAGATCTCCTCCGTCGTCTCGATAAGTATGTCGCGCGCCGTGCTTGGGTTCACTGCGGAGTCCTGGAAAGAACGAGATTCAGCGTGTCATGCAGCATCTCTTCTTTACTCTCCGGGCACCACCCGTCCTGCCAGAGCAGGCACAGCGGCCCCTGCGCGATGCACCCCACCACGAAGGTAATGGGAAAGACCTCCTTCTCGTTGTGCTGCGTCCGCACATGCATCGTCTCCGACAAGACGCCCATTGCTATTTCCGCTTCCTGCGCCAGCAGAAGCGCATGCATCGCTTGGAACGAGTGCAGGATAAGCGTTTGCATGCATGCGTACCCTCTTATCGTTGGCGGGCAGCCGGTGGTAGTGGGCGCGCACATAGGGCGCGTTAACGAGCGCCGAATCCGCGATGCTGAATGCCCGGTCTGTATAGATCGCATTTGTATAGCTCGCAAGGGCGAGCGATATACCTGGCATGTCGCCCTCCATTCTATTGGGAGCCAGCGCTCCCAGTTCAACCTTACTCTACGATATGCTTCTTTCCATGCGAGTCAAATAGCCCGGGTGGAAAGGGGCCGTTGCACCGCAGGCGGCCCCGTATTCTCCCCCCACGTTGCTATCGGGCGTATTCTATAACGCGCGTCTCGCGGATGACGGAGACGCGTATTTCTCCGGGGTACTGCATTTCCTTTTCTATCTGGTCGGCAATATCACGGGCGAGCTTGCGCGCATCGAGGTCCGTTATCTCCTCGGGCTTTACGATGACGCGGATCTCCCGGCCGGCGGAGATGGCGAAGCTCTTCTCAACGCCGGGATGCTGATTCGCCAGCGCCTCCAACTCTTCCAAGCGCTTGATGTAATTCTCCACGCTGTCGCGGCGAGCGCCGGGGCGTCCGCCGGAGATGGCGTCTGCGACCTGCACTATCATCGACTCGGGCGTCTCATACGGATACTCCTCATGATGCGCCTGCATCGCCTTAATGACGCGCTCGTCTACGTTGAACTTTTGCAAAATGCGCCGGCCTATCTCTACGTGCGTTCCGGGCACCTCGTGGTCTACGGCCTTTCCGATGTCGTGGAAGAGCGCTCCCGCACGCGCGACGGCTACATCGGCGCCGAGCTCCTCGGCAAGCATGCCCGCAAGGTGCGCCATCTCTACCGAGTGATCCAGCACGTTCTGCCCGTAGCTTGTGCGGAAGTATAGCCGCCCGAGGATCATGAGAAGCTTCGGGTCCACGCTCGGGACGCGGGCTTCGTAGGCCGCCTCGGCCCCTTTCTTTTTAATGATGTTGTTTATCTCCTCCTCAGCTTTCTTGACGGCCTCCTCTATCTTTGCGGGCTGGATGCGGCCGTCCAGGATGAGATTCTCAAGCGCGATGCGCGCTATCTGCCGGCGGATAGGGTCGTAGCAAGAGAGGGTGATGGTGCCCGGCGTATCGTCGACGATGACGTCGACGCCCGTCGCGCGCTCGAACGAGCGGATATTGCGGCCCTCTTTGCCGATTATCTTTCCTTTTATCTCGTCGTTGGGAAGCGTTACGGTCGTGGCTAACACGTCGGAGACGACGGCGTTGCCGAGCCGGTGCACGGCCGTCGTCAGTATCTCGTTGGCGCGCCGCTCGAGCCGCTCGTCGCTCGCTATCTCAAGCTTGCGCATCCGCTCCTCGATATCACTCTCGTACTTTTTCTCTACCGCCGAGAGAAGCTCCGCGCGCGCCTCGTCCTCCTTCATGTGCGCTATTTCTTCAAGCTTTGCCTGCTGCTCGCGGATTTTTTCGTCGACAAGGGCGCGCGCCTTTTCTACCTCTGCCTCTTTCGCGTCGAGTGCGCTCAGCTCCTCCTCGAGGTTCGTCTGCCGCTTATCGAGGAGCTCCTCCTTGCGCACCAACCGCTCCTCGGTTTGCTTTAAGTCACGCTCCTTCTCCTTTAATTCTCCGGCTATCTGGCCCTCGCGCTCTTTTGCGGCGGCCTCGGCCTCCTCGATTATTTTTTTGGCTTTCTCCTGTGCATCAAGCATCATCTGCTTGATCTCGAGCTCCATGGAGCCCCGCTGGCCGAGGCTGATTATCCAGCGCAGAAAATACCCGAACGCGACGCCGAACAGGCCCGCGAGGGCTAATAGGATAAATACGGTTGTTAATGACATACGTGGCGGCTTTCGCCACGCATCTCTTCTACGCTAGGGCTGGTCGTCTGGTCTTACTGATGCGAATGCCGATAAGATGCCGCCCGAAAGAGGCCTGTGCGATAAAAGATGCGTCGCTGAAAGCAATGAATTGCATACATTGATTAATGGTGTAGGGGCACTATACCACCCGAGCAGTCATTAGTGAATAGTCGATAGTCTAGAGAGGCGCGCCGCCGCGCTGACGCGCGGCGGCGCCATCCCGCGCATCAACTATTGACTAATGACTATAGACTATGGACTAGCTAAGCACTTTATCGATGATGCCGTATTTCATCGCCTCGTCGGCGCTCATGAAGAAGTCGCGATCGACGTCCTTTTCTATACGCTCCAGCTTCTGCCCGGTATTTTTTGCAAGTATCTTATTCAGCCGGTCGCGTATCTTGAGTATTTGGCGTGCGGTTATCTCGATATCGGCCGCGCGCCCCTCCGCACCACCCCACGGCTGGTGGATCATAACCTCCGCGTTCGGCAGCGCGTACCGTTTGCCCTTTGCGCCGTTGGAGAGAAGTACCGAGGCCATAGAGGCGGCCATGCCAACGCACACCGTTGAGACGGCTGGCTGGATGTGGTTCATCGTGTCGAGAATTGCCAGGCCGGCGGTCACAACGCCGCCGGGGGAGTTTATGTAGAAGGAGATGTCTTTCTTTGGGTCTTCGGACGCGAGGAAAAGGAGTTGCGCGATGACGAGGTTTGCCGCGTCGTTGTCGACGGCTCCGCCGAGAAAGACGATGCGTTCCTTAAGAAGGCGCGAGTAAATATCGTACGCGCGTTCCCCGTAGGTCGTTTTTTCAACGACCATGGGGACGAGCATTTGTGCGCGGATCCCTTGCATAGCGCAGAGTGTATAGAAAAGAGCGCGTCCGCGCAAATGAGCGCGAGTGCATCGGAAGTTGACGAGCATGCCGCCCTGCCTTGCGTCAGCACGCGGTTTGTGCGTGCGCCGCGACGAGCAGTGGGCAGGGTTGCCTCGTGGGGTGAAGAGAGTATCCTGCCTTCATACAAGCCAATAGTGACATTACACACAATTGCGTATGGATGAGAATCAAACAGCAGCGCCAGAGCGCGCTAATTCATCGAAGATGTGGCTCTACGTAGCCGCGATTGCGGCGGTTGCGGCTCTTGCTGCGTTCCTCGTGTGGGGAGGCGCGGGCGGGCAGCCGAGTGTCGCCGGTCCGGAAAATGAAGAGCACGCAGGCGTTGCGGGCCCGAGCGCCGAAGAGCAGGCGCCGGAGGTCGAGGCAGGGCTCGTCGGCGAGTGGCGGAGCACGCAAGACCCGAACTTTACGCGCGCGTTTCGCGCGGATGGAACGGTCGTCGACAGGTACGAAGGAGAGCCGGCAGCCAGCGCGAGCGGCACGTGGACCGTCTTTACGGAAGCGACGGCTCCCGCAGGCGTAGCTATCCCGCTCAACGCGGCGGGCGTCTATCTGCTCATGAACGTTGAGGGAGATGTGCTCCACTTTCAAGTGGCGAATGTAACCGCGACCGAGCTTGAGCTCGTGTACCTCGATCGCGGCGGAGTGCTTGTTTTCACGCGGGTACAGTAACGCTGGTTTGCGGCGCCGCCGGCCCCTCGGGCCGGCGGCGCTGTGCATTTCTCGCCGCGCGGGTGTAATGGGTAGGGTATACTTCCGGCATGAGCATACTGCTGCGCTTTCAGACCATCGAAGATAAGGATAAGCACGAAGCCGTGCGGCGGCTCGTCGAAGGGTCAACGGGCGATTTCAATTTTTCATTCATGATGGTGCTCGCGGTCATGATGGCGACACTCGGATTGCTTGCTGGCAACGAGGCCATCGTCATTGGTAGCATGCTCGTAGCGCCGCTCCTGTACCCCGTTCTCTCGCTGGGTCTCGGGATCTCGATGTCTGATTATTCTCTCATCAGCCGCTCCTCGTGGACCGTCGTGAAAGCGTCGCTTCTTTCGGTTTTTGCCGCCGCCGCGACGACGGTATTTTTCACGTTTTCCGGCGTGTCGTTCGGTCTTAACGATGCGATTGCACTCCGTATCGAAAGCTCGCTGCTCTACCTCGTTGTCGCCGTTGTGTCGGGACTTGCGATGGCCTACGCGCTGGTGAAGCCCCGCCTTTCCGAGACCTTGCCCGGCGTCGCCATTTCCGTCGCGCTCATACCGCCGCTTGCGGCAATAGGCGTGGGCGTGGCGTGGCTCAGCCTCCCCATCATCGCAGGCGCCGCGATGATGTTTTTCGTCAATGTGTTCGGCATTCTTGCCGCGGCGACGCTCTCGTTCTCGCTCATGGATGTGCACGGCGAGCAAAAGACCGCCGCCGTCGTCATCGCAAAAGAAGAGCGGCGCGTTGAACGCGAGGATAAAAAAGCGAGCACACTGCCCGAGACAGAAGCAAAGCAAGTGGCGTAGCGCGGCAGTTGTCCCCATTCTTTTCCTCTACGCGACCTCGTGTGCGAAACGTTGTGTATTATGAACGCACCTTTGGTCATTAATAGCATTAGCAGAATTTCTTTCTAACGGTATGGAACTTTCCATTTATTTAGCGCAGCTACTCGGCCTCTACTTCGTGCTTGTCGGTGCGATCGTCCTGTTGCGGCAAAAATCTCTCACGCCGCTCGTGAACGAGTTCGCGCAGAACAGGGCGCTTCTCTTCAGTGTCGCGGTTATCGAGCTTGCGGCCGGCCTCGCGATACTGCTTGCGCACCCTATATTCGAATTCACCTGGCAGGGCGTCATCACGTTCATCGGCGCGCTCCTCGTGGCCGAGAGTCTTGTGTACCTCATGATGCCCTATCCGAAAGTCGGACGCTTCATTCGGCAGTTCAATACGGCCACATGGCTCCGAAGCGGCGCGCTCATCGCCATCGTCTTCGGCGCCTACCTTGCCGGCGTCGGCTTCGGCTTCATCTAAGCAGCTAAGGTCGAAGAACCAACTTACCACCATGGCTCACCCTCGGCGAGCCGTGGGGTTTTGGTAGATACTTTGCAAGAAACGTTAGGTGTGCGCGTGGTCGGCGGCAGTGTGGCCTGCCGGTTCGGGATTGCCTTCGAGGAAGCGGATGACCTGTTCGTTGCGAAGCGCGTGGGCGATGTGGGCGCGCAGCGTATCTACGTTTGCCTGCGGGTAGTGCTGCTTCGCGTGCTCGAGCTCGTGCGCAAGGCGCGCTTCGTCGGGCTGAATGTTTTCCTTGCGCGCGATCTCGCCCAGGATGAGGCGCACGCGGGCGCGTTTGTCTGCCGCTTCTTTCCACTCGGCGCGCAGCTCTTCCCTCGTTTTTTTCGTGTCCGTTAAGTACTGCTCCAGCGTACGGCCCATGCGCTCCAAATCGCCCTGTATGCGCGCTTCCATGTCGTCGAGCTCATACTCGCGCAGGAGCGCAGGGTAGCGGATTGTCGACTGAGCGGCGAGCTCGTCGAGCATGGCCGCTCGGCGCTTTTCCGCCTCGCGCAACTCCTTTTCGTTCTTGATATTCTCGCGCACCTTTTGTGAGAATACCTCGGCGTTTTCATAGCCGAGTGATTTGACGAACTCGTCGTCAAGCTCCGGCAAACCGCTCGCGTCGAGCGCTGCCGCCTCCTCGTACGCCTTCGCGGGCTCGACGCCTTTTTCGATGCGCTCAATGCGCGCTTTTTCTCGGCGCAGGTGCGTAAGTGTCTCCCCGTGCTCTTCGTCGGTGACGACAACATCCACTTTGGCGTCGGCATGACTCTTTGCGATTTTCTTGTAGTCGGGGAGAGTGATTTCGGGTGCAAGCGGCGCGCGCGCCGAAAAAGCGAGCGGCTTGCCGCTCTCGGGCGGCTCAATGGAAACGCGCGGCGCCTCGACGATGTTCGCCTGCTCCTTGGCAAGAAGCTCTGGCAGTTCGCTCTTCACCGCGAGCTCGGCGGCTCGGCGCATCACCTCCGTTTCGCCATAGACGCGCACGATGGCCTCTTCAGGCGCATGGCCCGGGCGAAACCCGTCCAGCTTCGCGGTCTTTTGTATTTCCTTGATCGCCTCGGCCCGGTACATCTGGAGTGATTCGGTTGGTATATCCGCCCGTATCTCTATCTCCCAGCGGTCGGTATCGCGCGAAGTGCGCACGTTGGTTGCAGAGGACATTCGCGCCACTCTAACAGAGAAGTGTGATCGCGACAAAGCGCGGCGGCGTTCGTGCTGAGCGCCGCCGCGCTTTTTCAGGATGCTGTGCGAGCCACCTAGGGCTCTCTAGTACGTCCCTTCCTCGAAATAGTAGAGGTCGCTTTCCGTCTGCCACTCGAATCCGCTCATGTCCATCGCAGCGAGGTCCGCCTCGATGTCCTCGATCTCGTCCGAGTCGCTCTGCGGCGGGAGCACCGTATATACGTCCGCTTCAATGGCGGAGTCGGCATAGCCGCCGTTGCCGTTATCGTCCGTGATGAACGGGGGAAGGTTGGAGCCGCTCGCGCGTTCGTTGAGTTTTGCGCCCCAGAAGTAGAGCGCGCCGACGACAAGGAGTATGACGACGATACCGGCGCCTATCCACGGCCCGACCGGCTGATGCGGCGACGCGGAGGGCATAGTTTGGATGGGCGACACGCCCCCGTCTTGGTCCTGTCCTCTGTACTGCGGGTCTTGTTCCATAGCCGTTTATATATTATTGCGCAGGCCTCTCCGACGAGCGCGCGTCTTTGAGCGCCTGCACGGCGCGTCGCAGCGCCTCGTGTGCCGCCTTAATGGACGCATTTGCCTCGCGCACAAGTAGTGCAAATTCTTGGCGCACGCTGCCTGCATCACTCGCGTCGGTTACCGAAGCGAGGAGCGCTGAAATTGCGGCGACACTCTCGCTTGCTTCTCCGATAGCCGCGCGCGCGGATGAGAGTGCGGCTTCCGCGGCATCCGTCTGTACGCCGCGTTCTTTCAGTATCGTTATGCGCGATTGGATGCGTTCCGCAACGGAATACAAGCGGTCGAGCGCGTGCATGAAGCGTTGGAGCGCCGCGCCCATGTGCCTGCGCGCAAGTTCACGCAAGTTTGCCGCACGCTCTTGCTGCGCGGCGCGGCGCTCGAGCTGAATATTCTCGCGCGCTTCTTGCGCGCTTTGCAAGATCGCACGGCGCTCTTCAGGCGTTGCTGCCTGCTCGAATCGCTCGCGCTGCGTCTCTTGCAACAGGCGCGTTCGCTCTTGCAGCGTCCCTTGCCGGTCGGCGGCTGTTTCCAATATACGCTGCCGCTCGTTCGCGACGTCTTCGCGCACGAGCTCTGCGTCCGCACGAAGCCGCTCACGTTCCAGCCGCAGCTGCTGCATCGTACGTTCGCGCTCCGCGAGGAATTGTGGATCCGCGCGCTCCTGCGCGAGCGCCACTGAGCCGGCAAGAAGAAGCGAAAGGCCGAGGATAGCAGCGACGCTCGTGCGCATACTCATAGCGCAAGCATACCCCTCCCCGGAGAAGTGCATGAAGGTCGGGTGTTGATAAGTGGAACCTATGCGACGGCAGTCGAGAAAAGATGCCGCAGAGGCGAGTTGTTCGTACGAAAAGATTTTGCCTTGTGCGCGTTGTGGCCTATACTTTCGGCATGGTTGATTACAATAAACTCTACGATCCGGGGGACTTGGACGCTTTCACCGTCAACACGGTGGTCGAGATCCCCGAAGGATCCATCCTTAAGGTCGAGTACAACAGGAACACCTGCGCCTTCGAGCTCGACCGCGTCGAGCCGGCGATTTTCGCGAAACCGTCCAACTACGGGTTCATTCCGCAAACACTTGACGAGGATGGTGACGAACTTGATACGCTGCTCGTCTCTCCGGAGGCGCTCCCCACAGGCATCGTAGTCCGGGCGAGGATTCTCGGCGTCCTGAACTTCGAGGACGAGGGAGAAAAGGATCACAAAATAATCTGCGTGCCTGCGGACGATAGGGATAGCGGCAATCGCGTGAAGGAGCTCGATGACTTGGGGGAGCAGTGGAAGAATAAGGTTGAGTACCACTTCAATACATACAAAGACCTCAAAAAGCGCGGTACGACAAAAGTGCTCGGCTATGGCGACCCTGAGGAGGCCGTCGCGGTCATCAAAGAGTGTATTGAACGGTACAGGAAGTCACGTTCTTGAGTGTTCGCTCGCCTTTTACGGCGCAAGCGCGCGCCGCGGCAATTCGCGGTGCGCGCTTCGCATTGGGAGATGCTACGCTTCCTTCCGCGATTCGTCCGTCGTCTCCGGCTCGGACGCGCTCGATTCTTCGGTTTTAGCACTTGGTGTTAGGGTTTCATCCGAAGCCGGTTCCGCCGCGCCCTCTCTTTCTTTTGCTTCCGGTGACTCCGCTATTTCCACGTCGCCGCTCTCCGTTGCTTCTGCCACTTGCTCTCCCGCGATGGAGCGGATGTCGATCTTCCATCCCGTAAGGCGTGCGGCAAGGCGCACGTTCTGCCCGCCGCGCCCTATCGCGAGCGATTGCTGGTCCTCGGCGACTTGCACCACGGCGCGGTTCTCATCCTCGTATAGTTCGATGTCCAGTACCTGCGCGGGCTTCAGTGCTTCTTTCACAAAATCAGACGGGTTCTCGGACCACTCAACGACGTCTATTTTCTCGCCGCCAAGCTCCGATGTCACGACCGCGACGCGCACGCCCCGCTGGCCCACCAACGCGCCGACAGGGTCGACGTGCTCGTCGTTGGAGTGGACCGCGATCTTTGCGCGGCTTCCCGGCTCGCGGACGACGCCCTTCGCCTCAACCACGCCGGAAGCCATCTCGGGTACTTCTGCTTCGAACAGCTTGACGAGAAAACGGGGATGCGAGCGGGTGAGGCGGATGAATGTGCCGCGCAAGCCTTCGTCCACGCGCAGCAAAAGGGCGCGCACGCGCTCGCCCTGGCGATAGCGCTCGCCCGGTATCTGCTCGTCGTAGGGAAGGATGGCCGTGGCGCGGCCGAGGTCCACATAGAGGTTGCCGCGCTCAAAGCGCTGCACGTGCCCCGTCACTATTTCGCCTTCGCGCTCGCCGTACTCGGAGATGATGCTGGAGCGTTCCGCCTCGCGTATCTTCTGCATGACCACTTGCTTTGCTGCCTGTGCGGCGATGCGGCCGAAATCTTCGCGCGCTTCGAGCGGGAAGGATATCTCCTCGTCGAGCTGTGCGTCCTTGCGTATCTTGCGCGCGTCTTCGATCATGATGTGCTGCTCCGGATTAAAGCGCGAGCGGTGGTCATCCTCGCCGGCGGGCTCCTCGTCCTCGCCGCGCACGAGCGTGCCATCGACGACTATTTTCGCCTGTCGGAATTCCACGTCGCCGGTCTCGGGATTGAACGTCGCGCGTATGATCTGGCCGCGTTTGCCGTACTCGCGGCGGTAGGCGGCGGCAAGTGCCGTCGCAAGCGCATCGATGACGCTCTCGCGCGAGATGCCGCGTTCATTCTGCAACTCGTCGAGCGCAGAGTTAAGGGTTTTAAGGTCAAATAGACTCATATGCTGCTAGCTGTTAGCGTCTGGTAAATCCATTAAAAATGTCCGCCACAGGCGGACTGAATACCAACTATTCAGTTGTATCGGCATCCTACCTTTAGCGATGGAAAAAGTCAATCCCGCCTAAGCGAGGCGGTTGTATCGAGCGCTCGGTATAGTGCATGTTTGGCAATGCTATACTTTCTCCATGCTATGGCTTTCCGCGTTTCCCGCACGGTAGAAGCCGGACGCTAGACGCTGTCCTATGTATATAAGCGACACACACCTCAAAACATTTCTCTCCGACGCGGGGCTCGTGTCGCAAAAGGATTTCGAAGCGGCGGAGCGCGAGGCGAAAGAATCCGGCAGGCCGGTCGGCGACATCCTTCTTGCGCGAAACGCTATCGGAGAAGACGAGTTGCGCCGCACCTACGCCTACATCCTCGGCATCCCCTTCGTCTCGCTCGCCGAGGTGAAAATACCGTACGAAACGCTCTCACTCATCCCTGAGCCGGTCGCACGCCGCAACAACATCATCGCCTACAAGCACTCTGGTGATGAGCTCGAGGTCGCGATGCTCGACACCGACGACCTCGCGGCCATCGACTTCATAAAGAAGAAGACGCGCCTCAAGGTGCTGCCGCGCCTTACGGACGTAGCGTCGATAAAGGCGGCGCTCAAGCTCTATCAGCAGGGGCTCAAGGACAACCTCGGCGATGTCATCGAGAGAGAAATTGCCGCACTCGAGCCCGGCTCGGGCGAGGCAGGCGAGGAGAGCTTGCGGCAAATGGCGGCTGCAGTCCCTGCCGTGCGCATAGTCGATACGCTCCTGCGGCACGCGTCCGCGCAGGGCGCTTCGGATATCCATATAGAACCTTTGGAGCAAACGCTCCTGATACGCTACCGCATCGACGGCATTCTGCACGATGCGATGGAGCTTTCGAAGGCCGCCGCCGCCGCGGTCGTAGCGCGCATCAAAGTGCTTGCCAACATGCGCCTCGACGAGCATCGCCTGCCGCAGGATGGGCGTTTCGGTGTCGAGGCGGGAGGCGAGAAAATATCGTTCCGTGTGTCCGTACTGCCGACGTACTATGGCGAGAAGATAGTCATGCGCCTCCTGCGGGAATCGCTTGGAGGGTTCACGCTGGAAGCGCTCGGGTTCCACGGTTCCGCGCTGGAGCGGATGCACGATGCCGTCCGCAAGACAACGGGCATGATCTTGACGACAGGCCCGACCGGCGCCGGCAAATCGACGACGCTCTACACGCTGCTCGATATCGTGAATACGCCGGATGTGAACATCTCGACCATCGAGGACCCTATCGAATATCAAATGTCGCGCGTTAATCAAACGCAGGTTCGCCCGGAGATAGGGTTCACCTTCGCGAACGGCCTGCGCGCACTCGTGCGCCAAGACCCCGACATAATTATGGTCGGCGAGATACGCGACAAAGAGACGGCTTCGCTCGCCATCAACGCCGCGCTCACGGGGCACCTTGTTCTCTCGTCACTTCACACGAATTCCGCCGCGGGGGCCATACCGCGCCTCCTCGACATGGGAGTTGAGCCGTTCCTGCTCGTCTCTACGCTGCGCGTCGTCATTGGGCAGCGACTGGTGCGCAAGCTCTGTGCGAATCCGGAAAAGTACGAACTCTCTCGCGAAGAGCAGTCGCGGCTCGAGAAGGCGGTGGATGCCGGCGCGGTACTGCGCGCCTTGAAAGAGGAAAAGGTGGTCGGCGCTGATGCGACATGGAAAAATATTCCCTTCTACCGTCCGCAGGAAACCGCTGAATGCCCCGACGGATACCAAGGGCGGCTCGGGATCTACGAAGTGCTGCCGGTGACGCAGACCATAAAGGAGCATGTCATGCGAAGCGCTACGAGCGACGACATCGAGAAGCAGGCGCGCAGCGAAGGTATGCTCACGATGACGGAAGACGGCATATTCAAGGCGGCGCAAGGCCAGACGAGCATCGAGGAAGTTCTGCGCGTCATCACAGAGTGACAGCAGGTTTTTTTGTTTTTTTCTGTTATTAGATGAGGGGGAGGGAATACGCGCGCGACGCCGTCAAAAAAGTTCTCCGTATGCCGCTGCGCGTGTGAGGCGTGTATAACTGCCTGCGGCGAACTACCCACTACATACTATACTTTACCGTGTGGCTCGGTTTACCTACACGGCGCAGCGCGCGGACGGCGAAGTCTACACCGGCAGCGCGACCGCGCGCGACCGCTTCGAGTTGTACCGCCTCGTGCGGCGCGAGGGCGGACACATTGTATCCCTCTCCGAGGATTCGGACACACGCACGTGGAGCTTTTCCTACTGGAGCTCGCGCATATCGACCGTATCGGAGTACGAGAAGGTGCTCTTGGCGAGAAACCTCGGTGCCATGCTCGCCTCGGGGCTCGCGCTCGCGCGCGCTCTCTCCGTGCTCGAGCGGCAGACGCGAAATCACAAACTGAAGAGCGTGTTGGCGGAGGTCTCCAGTGAAGTGCGGCGCGGCCAGCCGCTCCACGAGGCGCTCGCGCGATTTCCGCGTACCTTTTCAAACCTGTTCATCGCGATGGTGCGCTCCGGCGAGGAGAGCGGCGATCTGTCAGGGTCTTTGCTCGCCGTCTCCGAGCAGATGGAGCGCATGTACCAGATAAAGAAAAAAGTGCGGGGCGCGCTCATCTACCCATCCATCATCGTCATCGCTATCGTTGTCATTGCCGTTCTCATGATGACGCAGGTCGTGCCGACCTTGGCGGAAACCTTTCGGGAGATGGATGCGGACTTGCCACTCTCGACGCAGACTATCATCGCCATTTCCGATTTTCTGGTCGAGTACACGTCGCTCGCGCTTATCTTGTTCCTCCTCGTGTCGGTCGGGGCGTATATGTCTCTACGTTCCTCGACGGGCAGGCGCCTCGCCGAGCGCGTGCTTCTCATGACCCCGGTCATCGGCATGCTCGTGCGGGAAGTGAACGCCGCGCGCACGACTCGGACGCTCTCATCGCTTCTTTCTGCCGGCGTCGACGTGATGGGCTCGCTTGAGATAGTCGGCTCTGTCGTACAGAATTCGCACTTTCGCGAGGTGATACGCGCAGCCGGCCTTGCCGTCGGGAAGGGAGAGCCGCTCTCTTCCGTATTCGCGCGGCGCGAGGACCTCTACCCCGCCTACGTGGGAGAGATGATAGCGGTGGGCGAAGAGACGGGGCAGCTGACAGAGATGCTTAAGCGCCTCGCCGTACACTACGAAGACGAGGTAGACAGAAAGACGAAAGACCTCTCGACGATAATCGAGCCCTTCTTGATGTTGCTCGTCGGTGGTGCCGTGGGCTTTTTCGCGCTCGCGATGATCACGCCTATCTATGAAATGTCACAGAATATTTAACGGGAGGTGGTGCACGCGCTTTCCCCCACGTCCTTTGTGCGCTACGGGGTGATGGCGTAGGTTCCCGGCACGATGGCCCAGGAGCCGCCGGGGCCGCCGGAGAAGTTTGAGTTCGAAAGACCGCTTTCATAGACAACCTGGCTGTTGTTGCTCATCTGCAGCCGGTGTGCGGTTATCTGCCTCGCCTGTGCGTTGTTGCTGATCTGCACCGTTCCTGCGGTAGCGTAGAGGATGATGCCTTCCGCATTGTTGCCAAGCGAGATAGCGCTGCCGCTCGTGTTCGTCGTAAGTATCATCGGATAGCTGCCGGGGTTGCCGTTGCCGGAGACCTGCATGCCGTTCGTGAGCGTCACTTTCCCTTTGCTGGATTCTTCCCCGGGCGCATCGGCGATAAGAATTGCGGCCCTGTTGCCTAAAGACGCGGAGGTTTGCAGGTGCGATGTGTTGCTGAAGGATATATCGCCCGTCACCCATACGGGGCCGGTCAAGGTCAGCGTCGCGCCGTTGCTCACGGTAAGTTTGCCGGTAATTTTTCTCGGGCCGAGCGTTGCGGAACCGTTGTTGGAGATGGTGAAATCTCCCGCATGGACGCCGCCCGCTTCCGCATCTTCTTCCCACTGCCGTATATGCGCCTCTGATATAGGCATCAAACCGGGCGGAGATGAGGTTGCATTCGGATACTTGGTGCCGCTCACCGTACAGTTGGTAGTGGCGCTCTGGAATGTGGCGTCACCATGAATGGTGCAGTTGGAGAGCTGCTGGGCCCACGCGTTTCCCTCCACGGTCGTTTGGGAGAGCGATGTTTGGTTTCCGGCGAGAAAGATTTTGAAGTTGAGGTCCCCCTGCACAGCGCTCCATGCGTCCGGGTCGTCCCATACGGCGCTCGCCGCGGCCTCGCCGCGACTGTAGCCCGCGAGCGTATCGACCGCCCATTCGTAGTGGGATGTGGAAGATACGGGCAGCGACGCGACGAGCCAGTAGGTTTGGTCCGCCTGTACTTGTATGAGCGATTCGAGCGCGGCCTCCGCAAAAGAGAGGTCGTCCGCAACGTGCGAAGAGGGTATAACGGCCGTGACGAGGACGGTGCCTGAAGGCCTGCCAGCATCGTCCGCCATGACCCTGATCGTGATGTCGTTCGGATTACCCACCTTGCGCACATAGAGTTGGATCTTGTTGAGCGTTGAGGAGGTTGACGGACGGAATGACTGCGCGACGCTCGCCCGCGCGGCAACATCACCGAGCCCCACCGTCCCATTTTCAGTGGTCCACGACTGATCCGGCGAGCCGGCGGTCCCCGCCGCTACCGTGGCATCGCCGGTCACCGTGCCGCTGCCGGAGATGCTTCCGTTCGAGAAAATGTTGCCGATTATCTCCGCGCCGTTTCCCATGGACACGCCGCCTTCGCCGACCTGCACGCCGAAGTGGAACGCGACGACGCTCGTATTGATGGATGCGGTCGCGTGCACGCTCGCCTGCGCGCGCGGACTCGTGCTGTTAGGGACGGAGGCGGTAGCCGAAATACGCTTTGAGTTTGCATCGATGTTCGTGACGGTGATAGTGACGACTCCCGCGCCGAGCGGCGTGTTCGACTCGCCCGTATAGCTGCCATTCTGGTTCAGCTCGTACACCGCCTTATCTATGCCCGCCTCGGCGAGCGCGAGCGCCTGCGCCTCGGCGACGCTTGCGCGCGTCACTTTCGCATTCAGCGCGGTGTAATTGACGAGCGCGACGGCCATAGTGGTGAGCACGGCACCGAACACGAGGGCGGTAACGAGTATCATGCCGGCGGTGCGTCTGTGGCGCGTCATACTATCGATTGCGCAAGTATATGCGCTGAGAGAGCTCGGATTCGACCACGCGACCGGACACGTCGGCACGCGTATGGACCGCCGCGTCTATGTAGGTGATGAGAGAGGGTGTTTGGTTGTCGTAGGAAAAGGAGAGAGATTCGACGCTGCTCCCAAGTTTTTTCGAGCCGCTATGGCGCGTGCTCCCTACTGCAGTGTCGAGCAGGCGGTACGCATCGCTGCCGGAGGCATGAAAGGCGACGTAATCGAAAGAGCCGGGGATGACCGCGCCGTTTTCCTCTATCGACGGCAGCTGCAGAACGAGCGCATTCTCGCCGGTCGAGACGGTGGCCTCGGGAAAGGTATGGGAGGAAACCGCTTGAGACGCCTGCAGCGCCGCGGTGCGCACCTCGTTCATAACCATGCTGGCGGAGCGCACGACGTCGACGGACGAGTTATGCGCGCGATAGAATGCGCCATATCCTTGTATCAGCGCAATGACGACGATAGCAATGAACGCGAAGAGGCCGAACACGATAACCGTTTCGACGAGAGTGTATCCGCGTTCCGCTCCCTTCACATCCTGTGTGCCATGCTCCATACGACGTACTACAATCCGCCTACTTCGGTTATAAGCGTCGAGAGTGGAACGGAGCGCGCGCCCTTGCTGTGGTTCCACGAAACGGTGACGGTGACCTGCTTTGTCTTCTGATTGTATTCGGAAACGGTGATCTCTCCCGTGCCTTCTCTGAGGGCGGCGAGCGCGTCGGCCTCGAAGGTCCCGCTCTCTGGGAGTGCGTCATACGATAACGCACGCAACTCTTCGAGCTTGGTCGCGGCGATGCGCAGGGCGATATCTTGCTCTTTCGCGCTCCTCAGGGCTTGGGTCAACATGGCGGCGCTGGTATAGAGGGCGAGGGATGCGCCGAGTACGAACACCGTGAGCAGTATCTCAATAAGCGTAAACCCTCGATGCCTGTCGGGGCATTGCCCGATAGGTGTGGGAATAAATCCTCCGCGCACGGCGCGAAGTGAAGCGCGATGCCGCGTCGCGAGGCGCTTCCGGCTGGAATCCATGCCATAACTGTAGCATGCAGCATGATACAATCGCGGCAATGGCGAAGAAGATCGTTGTTGCGAACTGGAAGATGAACCCGCCTTCTTTTCGTGAAGCGAAGAAATTATTCGAAGCGGAGAAGAAGGCTGCGGCGGCACTCGCGCGGCGGGTGACCGTTGTCATCGCGCCGCCGGCGCTGTACCTGCGGGCGCTTGCCTCCTTGGTGCGGGGCGCGTCGACCGCATTCGCCGCGCAAAACGTGCATTGGGAAAGTGCGGGCGCTTTTACGGGCGAGATGTCGTGCCTGCAGGCGCGCGACGCGAAGGCGGCGTATGCACTAGTGGGCCACGCGGAGCGGCGAGCCGCCGGCGAAACGAACGACGACGCGCGCAAAAAAGTGGCTGCGTGCCTCGGCGCGGGCCTCACTCCGGTACTGTGCATAGGAGAGGCGGCGCGCAATGCCGAGGGTGCGCACTTCGACTACGTGCGCGAGCAGCTTCGAATCGGTACCGCCGATGTGCCGCAGGGGAAGGTGGGCAAGCTCATTGTCGCGTACGAGCCGGTATGGGCGATAGGCGCTGCAGCGGCGATGAAGCCGCGCGACATGCACGAGATGGCGATATTCATACGCAAGGTTCTCGCGGAGGCGCACGGTGAGGGAGCGCTTTCTGTCACGATTCTCTACGGCGGCGCGGTCGACAGCACAAATGCGGCCGCAATGCTCGAGGAGGGCGACGTTGACGGGCTTCTCGTCGGACGCGCCAGTATCGAAGCCGAGAGATTCCGCATCCTGCTGAACGCGGTTGCGGAACGGTAGCACCATGCGATGCATCGACGAAGTGCCGCTCGGAGAATTGAAGGGGAAGCGCGTACTTGTCCGCGCCGGTTTTGACGTGCCGCTGAACGCCGCCGGCGAGGTGAGCGACACGTTCAGAGTGCGGCGTTCCGCCGAGACGCTGCAGTATCTCAAAGAGCGCGGTGCGCGGGTCATCGTGCTCTCACACATTGGCCGAGAACCTCGCGAGACGAACGCGCCCGTCGCACGCGCTCTCCAGAATATCCTACGCGTACACTATGTTGCCGACGTGACGGGTCACGCAGCGCGAGACGCGGCGCAGGCCGTCGGAGAGGGCGAGGTGTTGCTTTTGGAAAACGTGCGTTCTGATCCGCGGGAAATCGCCAACGATGAGGAATTCGCGCGAGAGCTCGCATCCCTCGGCGAGCTCTACGTCAGCGACGCCTTTTCCGCGGCACACCGGGCGCACGCATCGATCGTCGGCGTACCGAAATTTTTGCCGAGCTACGCGGGACTCCTCATGTGCAGCGAGGTCGCGGCGCTGGAGAGGGCGCGCGCGCCGCGCAGCCCCTCGTTTGCCATTCTCGGCGGCGCAAAATTCGAGACGAAGGCCCCTCTCATTCGCTCGCTGCTTGATGCGTACGACCATCTCTTCGTTGCCGGCGCCCTCGCGAACGACGTGCTGAAAGCGCAAGGGTTCCCGATAGGGCGCTCGCTCATATCAAAGGAGGCGCCGGGGCCGGACGTGCTGGGGCATCCGCACTTCGTGCCGCCGGTGGACGTGGTCGCGGAGAATCTGGACGGGCAGGCGCGTACGATAGCGCCCGCGGCAGTCGCGCAGGATGAGAAGATAGTCGACATCGGGCCCGACTCCGTCGCACTCGTCGCTCCTCTTATTGAGGAGGCAAATTTCATACTTTGGAACGGGCCGA
>PFBM01000018.1:0-1362 GCA_002773285.1 Candidatus Kaiserbacteria bacterium CG10_big_fil_rev_8_21_14_0_10_59_10 | reverse complement strand
GGCGGCGGCGACACCATCGCGGCTATCCAAGGGGCGGGCCTTAAAGAAGAGGAGCTCGGGTTTCTCTCGACCGGCGGCGGCGCGATGCTGGAGTACTTGCTGCGCGGAACACTACCTGCTATCGAAGCGCTTGAATCACAGCCTGTGGCTAGTAGCTAAACACGCGCCATGATGTATATTTTTATTGAGCAGCTACAGGCTACGGGCTAAAAGCTGCAAGCTACTCTATGCAGTGCGTCATTCTCGCGGCAGGCAAAGGTTCACGCATGCGCGGGTTGAACGGCGACGTGCCGAAGCCCCTTCTTAGCGTCGGCGGCAAGACCCTCCTCCAGCAAAAATTGGACATTCTCCCTGACGACGTCGACGAAGTCATTATCGTCGTCGGGTATCTGGGGCAAAAGATACGCGAGGCACTGGGGGATTCCTACCGCGGCAAGCGGCTGCAGTATGTGGAACAGGACGTGCTCGACGGCACGGCCGGCGCGCTGTGGCGGGCGAAGGGGATGTTGAAGGGGTCTTTTTTCGTCATGATGGGCGACGATATCTATGCGCCGGAAGACCTGGAGGCGTGCCGCGCGCATGAGTGGGCGCATCTCGTATCTCGGGTTGAGAACACCGACGGCGTGGGGAAAGTGCTGCTGAACGAAAGCGGCGCGATAGAGGACATCGTCGAGAGCGGCGGCCACGAGGGCGGCGCGGGAATCGCCGGTACGAACATGTTCTTTCTCGATACCCGCATCTTCGATTTTCCCCTGGTGCGCAAAGCGCCGAACTCCGACGAGTACGGCCTTCCGCAGACCATCATCGCGGCATCCAAGCACAGCGGCATACCGCTCCGGCCGGTCACGGCGACATTCTGGTCAGCGGTAAATACTCCGGAAGACCTCGTGCGCGCCGAGGAGATGCTCGCCGACCGCTCGTCCGCATAAACCGAACGCGCGCCTCGCCGGAGAAGCGGCTCGGCGATCTCGGTTTCTCCCGCACGGACGATCCGCCTGCGCAGTCGCGGGCGCGCGGCCATGGGAACGTGGCACAAGCGTGCTCTGTACGTGCGCGCTCGCGAGCAAGGTGGGGCAAGTGAGCGCTACAGGTCAGTATTAGATACGTATGCACGTATGTATGCATGGGAGTATGTGTGCATGTACGCGTATGTACGTGCGAATGCGTGTATGTACGTGCATGTGCGTATGTACGTGCATGCGCGTGTGTGTATGAGTGCGTGTGCGTATGTACGTGCATGTGCGCATGTGCGCATGTGTGTATGAGTGCGTGTGCGTATGTGTGTATGGGTGCACGTGCGTATGTATACGTACGCATGTACATGTATATATGCCGCTCCCTACGTTTGAATACCCACATATG
>PFBM01000022.1:5341-8001 GCA_002773285.1 Candidatus Kaiserbacteria bacterium CG10_big_fil_rev_8_21_14_0_10_59_10 | reverse complement strand
ATCTCAAGCCACCACGCACGCGGCGCGTGCGAAGCAGGGTCAGTCGCAAAGCGACTGGAAATAGGTTCTAGCGGCGCGGTATACTCTCACACAGTCCGATGTGCCGCAAACACTGTCGTTGATTGCAGAGATGCCCGATTAACTGACGCTATTGTGTTGTTACGCCCTTCTATCGGTGTTATTTTTCTTGCCAGAGTATAGATGCAAGAGGTAGGGAGGCGCGAATGTATGTGCTACGGCACGAAGAGACGGGGCGTCGGTTGCGGCCAAGGCGCCCACTGGTTTGCGCGCTCGACATCACCGGGATGGCGATTGCGCTTGTATTACTCGCGGCGTATCGACCCAGCGCGACGGTCGCGGTATTACCGCTTGCAGTCATTGCGATGTACGCGGCGAGTTGCGCGTATCACTGGCTGCCGGAGTCATCGATGCTCGGCAAGCTGGACCATATGCTCATTTTCGTTCTCATTGGTGTGACGCTTGTCCCATATTGGGGGATGCTCTTGCCGTGGAGCGAGGCATGGTGGCGCTTCGCACTAGTCGCTTTTGCGATCGCGTGCGGTTGTGCGATAAAAGCATTCACCGTCTTGCAGAGGGGGGCGAGCGCGGCTGCGTATGTGGCCGCCGCGGTGCCGCTTTTGACGTCCGCGCACCAAACTGCCGTATGGCTTCCCATCGCCCCGCTTGTATGTTTCTGGGCCGGCGTTGGGCTCTACCTTCTGCAGCTTGCGGTGTACACGGCGCGGCGCCCGGACCCGTATCCAGAGTTGTTCGGATACAGGGAAGTGCAGCACTCAATTCTTTTGTGCGCGACGACGCTGCATGTAAGCGTGGCACTCGCGTACGTACGCTAACGCGGCCGGCCGACTATACGTCGGGCGGCCGCACTCTTGTGGGCGGATGCGGCAATGCGTCAAGGTACGCGCGTGTGGTCGTGTGGCGGAAACAGAGACCCGATTACAAGAGAAAGGAGGCGAATAATGAGCCAGCCGAGTATCGCATACACGATCATGGCAATAATGGTGGAGAACTCGAGTACGTAGCCGTTTAATGGTGCGGGTGGGAACATGTTGGCAAAAGGTCGCAAGAGGCCGTCTGTAATTCCATATATCCATGCGACGAAGGGCGCAGCGGGAGAGGCCCCGAAAAAGCGCAATAAAAGCCGCACCCCGAGCGCAAGCACGACAATGCCGATGATGACGTCTATAACCCGTGCGACGATGCGCACAGAGTGATACGAGTGGGTTGCGTGCATGCGTACCAGTTTCAATCACGACTGTGAGGATACAATGAGCTCGATTCAATGTATTGCGTCGTGTATCATGTGCGCATATGTCCACCATACTCGTATCAGGTTCGCCGGCGTACGACCGCATTATGGATTTCGACGGTCTGTTCCGCGACCATATTCTCCCCGAGAAAATACACGGCTTATCCGTGAGCTTTACCGTTAAGCGGGTCACGGAGAATTTCGGCGGTACCGGCGGCAATGTCGCATACAATCTCGCGCTGCTGGGGCAATCAGCAGCGTTATTGAGCTGGGTGGGCGACGATTTCGAACCGTATCGCGAATGGCTGAAGAAACATGGCGTCTCGTGCGATTACCTGCGGGTATTGCAAGAGGAGCGGACGGCCTCCGCATACGTGATGACCGATAAGGAGAACAATCAGATCGCCGCGTTCCACCACGGTGCGGCGGCACGCATATACGACGGCGAGTTCCCGCAGGGTGCAAGAGCGGCGATCATCGCACCAAGCCACCCTGCCGACATGGTGATGTTCGCAAAAAAGTACAAGGAGATCGGCACGCCATACTACCTCGATGCGGGTCAGCAGATAATCCGTTTTACCGCCGAAGACCTGCGCGAGTGCATAGACGGAGCGGCTGCCGTCTTTGCGAATGATTATGAGTCGATGCTATTGCAGGAGCGCGCAGGGTGGAGCGAGAGCGACATCGCGCAGCGCGTCGGCGCATACGTTATTACGCTCGGCGCGGAGGGGGCGCGCATCGTGACGGGTGAGGGGGAGAAGAGAGTCGATGGCGTGCAATCGCGAAGCGTAGTTGACCCGACGGGGGCGGGTGACGCGCATCGGGCGGGATTCGTCGCGGCGCACCTCGCTGGCGCCTCTCCTGAAAAAGCGGTGCAAGTAGCGAGCGCGGTGGCCGTATATGCGATCGAGGCATATGGTACGCAAAACCATTCGTTTACCCTCGACGCTTTGGGCGAGCGGTACACATCGGCCTATGGCGAGCCGATGCCGGCTCTTCAGCAAGTATGATATTCTTGTCCGGATGGAATCGGACGTCGCAGATATAGAACTGGCACGCACTGGGACGGGGCGCATCGAGTGGGCCGACAGGGATATGCCCGTTTTGGCCGCAGTCCGCGAGCGCTTCGAAAAGGAGAAGCCCCTTGAGGGAAAAGTGCTTGCGGCCTGCCTCCATGTGACGGCGGAGACGGCGAACCTCGCCCGTACGCTGAAGGCGGCCGGTGCGAGCGTTTTTTTGTGTGCGTCAAATCCGCTTTCAACGCAGGACGACGTGGCGGCGGCGCTTGTCAAAGAATATGGCATACCTGTTTTTGCTCGAAAGGGTGAGGATAGAGAGACCTTCTTTGCACATGTGAGAGCGGTCCTCGACGCGAAGCCCGTCCTAACCA
>PFBM01000022.1:0-5315 GCA_002773285.1 Candidatus Kaiserbacteria bacterium CG10_big_fil_rev_8_21_14_0_10_59_10 | reverse complement strand
ACGGCACGGGGCAATCGACGCTCGAGGGAATCATTCGCGCGACGGACGTGCTCCTTGCAGGCAAAGTGTTCGTCGTTGCGGGGTATGGATGGTGCGGCCGCGGGCTTGCTATGCGTGCCCGCGGCATGGGCGCTTCCGTCATCGTGACCGAAATAGACGCGGTGAAGGCGCTCGAGGCGGCGATGGATGGCTTCAGCGTTATGCCTATGGAGAAGGCGGCGGCCGTCGGCGACGTGTTCTGCACGGTGACAGGCAACAAGGACGTGATCCGTGCGGCGCACTTCGAGCGCATGAAGGACGGTGCGATGGTTTGTAATGCCGGACATTTTGATGTGGAGATATCGCTGCCCGAGTTGCGTGCCATGGCAGAGGGAGAACCGGTGAGAGTTCGCCCGTTCGTCGACGAGTATCGCATTCGAACACCCGCACATACTCAAGTAAGTGCGGGTATGCATAAGCGGGTGTATGTGTTGGCGGAGGGCAGGTTGGTTAATCTTGCCGCTGCGGAAGGACATCCCGCTTCAGTGATGGACATGAGCTTCTCGACGCAAGCGCTTGCGTGCGAATGGCTCGCGCTCTGCGCGGCTGAGGGAAAGATGCTTGCACCCGCGGTCTACGAAGTATCCGAGGAGATAGAGAGGCAGGTGGCCGAGGCAAAGCTTGGGAGCATGGGAGTCGCTATCGACGAGCTCACGCCCGAGCAAGAGAAGTATATGGCGAGCTGGCAGGAGGGAACCTGATAATACGCGGTAAAAGGCATAAAAATACCAAGGACGGTCCTTGGTAATTTCCTGCGTTCATTTTTACCAAGGAAGGTCCTTGGTAATTCGGGCTTGGTAATTTATTGGAGGGGCGGGTGATGGTGCATCAGGGAGCATTGACGTAGGGATTGACATATGGCTTTATATGTGCTATTATTAAGAAAGTAAGCCATATTTTTGGCTTGCTTACACATGCATACAATTGTTACAACGGCCTTGATGGGCTTTTTTCTTTTGTCGGGAATAAGCTCACCCAAGGTCCAACATATCGCGCCCGGAGCGGAGGTCGCGCCGCAGCGGGAGGCACTGCAAACGCATACCGTGCTCCTGACCGGTTATAACGCCGTGCCCGAGCAGACCAACGATGATCCGTTCACTACGGCGAGCGGCGCGTACTCAAATCCAGAGATAGTTATCGCACGCTCGCGTGACATGGCCGATGAGTTGCCCTATGGCACCGTCGTCGAAATAGCCGCACGCGAGGGTACGCCTTCGGGCTCATGCGGCATTGAGGTCGTGGAACACCTTATCGGGCTTCGCGTCGTGGCCGACACGATGCATCCGCGCAAGAAGAATCAGATGGATATTATGTTCCCCGTGGATACAAAGGTTTCGATCCGCGGAAAGGAGGTGAACCCTGCCGTCGCGCTCGGCATTTGCCGCGACGTGGAGGTACGCGTCGTCGGCAAGGTGGACATACGCGGCATCCCTAGGACGCAGACCGAGCTTGCAGCGGCGCTGAACCGCGCCTCGCTCGCGGCGCGCAATTAGTGTTTGTTCGGGCCGCCCGCTCGTCTATACTGGCGGGATACGTCTATGCTGAAGAAGGATGAAAGGATGCCTGTCAGCTACCGCATCCGCATCGCCACGCCAAAAAAATACCTCCTCGACGGCCTGTGGTTCGGCGCAAAAAAACCGAGGCGCATCATCGTATGGGTCCATGGGCTCTCGTCGAGCGCCTTCAGCCAATCGCACATGGTCTCCGCCCTTGCGGACGAACGGACGGCGGTCGTCACCTTCAACAACAGGGGGTTCGAGAAGGTGGCCAAGCTGAGGCGCGCCGGAGAGTTACGAAGCAAGCAGGTGGGCGGCGCGCACGAGGTCTTTACGGAGTGCGTCGACGACATACAAGGTGCGGTGAATTTCGCGCGCCGTGCGGGAGCGAAGGATATCTATCTTGTCGGGCACTCTACCGGCTGCCAGAAGTCCGCCTACTGGGCGTATCGCAAGGCGGGAGGAAGGGGAGTGAAGGGTATCGTTCTTCTTGCGCCCGTCGCCGACTACGAAGCGGGCCTGAAGATGTACGGCAAAGCGCGGATAGAAAAAGCGATCCGCGCCGCCCGCGCTCTTGTCCGCCGCGGCAAGGCGCGGGAGCTTTTGCCGCAGAGCGTATGGCCCGAGACGCTCGATGCGCAGCGATTTCTATCCCTCAATCTTCCCGACAGCGTCGAGCAGAGCATTTTCTCATACTTTGAACCGCACAGGGCATCGCGCGTCCTCCGAGGCGTTAAGGTTCCGCTTTTTGCCGCTGTGGCCGAGAAGGACGAGTATGCCATTACGCCGGCTCAAGACATCGTTGCCTGGCTCCGGAAAGAATCGCGCGCGAGGCGGCTGGAGACGCTCGTCGTGCGCGGCGCGTCGCACGGTTTTCGCGGCCACGAGCGCTCGCTCGCTCGCGCCATCAAACGCTTCATAGCGGAGTAATGGCGTGCTAGAATGCCGCCACGAATTCGTATGGCCGTACCCGGAGAAGAACACGCAGGAGAGGGGATACATGTCGCGCTCTCCGCCGGGCAGCTCGGCACGTTCCTCGGGCTCCCGATAACGAACACGCTCATCACGAGCTGGATAGTGGTGCTCGTTCTTAGCGCGGTAGCGCTCCTTATGAGGCGAAAGCTTGCGCTGGTGCCGTCGCGCTTCCAGACGCTGCTCGAATGGGCGATAGAGGGCGTATACGACTACGTCGCCGAAGTGCTGGAGAGCCGCACGTTGGCGCGGCGATTTTTTCCGCTTTTGATGACGATTTTTCTTTTCGTGTTCGTTGCGAACATGATGGAGTTCATTCCGGGCATCGGCTCGATAACCTTCGACCACATACCGCTGCTGCGGAGCGTCAACACCGACCTGAATGCGCCGCTCGCTCTCGCACTCATCTCATTCTTCGTTATCGAGTTCACCGGCATACTTACGCTCGGTTTCCTGAAATATGGCAGCAAATTCATCACACTGCGCTCCCCGGTCGATTTTATGGTCGGGATAGTCGAGCTTATCGGGGAGCTGGTGCGGGTCATCTCCCTCTCATTCCGTCTTTTCGGCAACATACTGGCGGGGGAGATAATTATCGCTGTCGCAATTTTTTTCGTTCCCTTCTTGCTGCCCGTTCCGCTGATGCTTTTCGAAGTGTTCATCGGCTTCCTGCAGGCGGTCATCTTCGCGCTGCTTACCCTCTTTTTCATCAAGCTTGCTATCGCGGAGCCGCACGGCGTGCATGAGGAGGCGCATGCGCACGCTTAGGCGAGGCAGTATGCGCGAGGCAGCAGGCGTGGATAACCTGAAAATCCGTGCTAAAATGCCCCCGTCGACGCCAATCATTACTGGTTTAATCACGACGTACTACGTTCAACGTACTACAACAGTAGTTTCTTATGGATATTGAAGTAGCAAGAACACTGGGCATGGCTCTCGTTGTCGGGCTTGGTGTTATCGGCCCGGGTATCGGGCTTGGCATACTCGTCGGAAAGGCACTCGAGGCCATTGGGCGCAACCCCGAGGCGGCGGGCAAGATACAAACGACGATGTTTATCGGTATTGCAGTGACAGACGCGCTCGCCATCTTTGCGCTCGTCATCGGCTTTATAATTCGTTTTGCCTAGCATTGAACGCTTCCGGCTCCGGCTTCCTGGAAGCTAGAGGCCAGAAGCGAGAAGCCAGAAGCGAGAAGCTATGGATGAACTCTTCAACGCATTCGGACTCGATTGGCGCCTCCTTCTCATTCAGGCGGTCAATTTCGGCGCGCTCCTCTTCATTCTGTGGCGGTTTTTGTATCGCCCGGTGCTTCGTATCATCGATGAGCGGCGCGCGAAAATAGAGGAAGGCGTGGAAAAAGCACGCGAGGCCGATGCGCGACTCGCGGCGGCGCACGAAGAGAGTGAGAGCATCGTGGGAAAGGCGGCGCGCGAAGCGGAAAGCATGGTCGCAGCCGCGCGCCTTCGCGCGGAAGAAAAGGGCTCTGTCGTATTGAGCGAGGCGCAGAAGCGGGCGGATGCGCTCCTCGCCGACGCGGCGGCACGGGCAGAGGAGGCGCAGCGCCGGGCGCTGAAAGAGTCGGAGCGCGATATCGCGAAAGCTGCGATGCTAGCTGCGGAGAAAGTCATGAGAGAAAAAAGCGCATAAGGATATGGAAGAAGCATACGCACACGCAGTGTTGAAAATGGCAGAAAGGGGCGCGGAGCCGGGGGATCTGGCGAAGCGCCTACGCGAGGCGCTCGAGAGCCGCGGCCGCACCGCGCTCCTGCCGCGCATCGGCCGCGCGCTTCGGCGCATTGCCGAGCGGGAGAGGCGGCGTACGGGCACTATCCTCGTCGTCGCGCGGCAGAAGGACGCGCTTCCCGCGGCGCGTGAAGCCGGCGCGCCAGAAGCCGAGGTGCGGGTGGATGAAGGGCTTATCGGCGGCTGGCGGCTCGAGCGCGCGGAAGAGCTGCTCGACGCAAGCTGGAAAAAACACTTGCTTTCAATATATAATCGCGCGGTCAACGGCTAACTCACACAATCATGGATGCATCAACGGTAGAGAAATTAATAAGGGAAATTGAGCGCTACGCGCCGAAGGCCGACGTGGAGCATACGGGGCGTATTACCGCCGTGGGAGACGGCGTCGTTGCGCTTGACGGTCTGTCAAAAGCCGTACTCTCGGAAATAATTGAATTTGAAGAAACTGCGGAGAAGCCATTGAAGCAGTCACTTGAGGCAACGGGGGTGCTCTACGGACTCGTGTTGAACTTGGAAGAAGACGGCGTGCGCGCCACGGTGCTTGGCGATACGGCGCGGCTGAAGGAGGGAATGCTTGCAAAATCCACTGGCCGGATACTTTCGGTGCCGGCAAGCGAGGAGCTTTTGGGGCGCGTCGTGAATGCGCTCGGGGAGCCGCTCGACGGCAAGGGGCCTTTCAAGAACGCGACGCTCATGCCTGTCGAGCGCGAGGCATACGGCGTTATTGATAGAAAATCCGTGTCGGTGCCGCTCGCCACTGGCATCAAGGCGATAGATTCGATGATACCTATCGGGCGTGGGCAGCGCGAGCTTATTATCGGCGACCGTTCAAGCGGCAAGACGACAATCGCTATCGACACGATATTGAATCAGCTGAATGAACCGAAGGAGAAGCGGCCTATCTGCATCTACGTCGCTATCGGGCAAAAAGAATCAAAAACGGCGCGTATTGTTGCACAGCTCGCCGAGGCGGGTGCGCTTGAGTACACGATCGTGGTGGATGCCCCCGCTTCGGCACCGGCGGCGCTCCAATACCTTGCGCCGTTCTCCGGCGTTGCGATGGGA
>PFBM01000019.1:5717-6542 GCA_002773285.1 Candidatus Kaiserbacteria bacterium CG10_big_fil_rev_8_21_14_0_10_59_10 | reverse complement strand
GTTTCCATCAAAAAGCTCCTGACCAATCGAGCGTATCTTGGATTTATCAAACATGGTGACGAATGGTTTGATGGAAACTTTGAGCCAATCGTTTCTCCGCAATTGTTTGAAGCCGTGCAAGTAGTGCTGAAAGACAAAGAGCGACCGCGCAAACGCAAAATCAAGCATGATTTTCCATTTGTGGGTATTTTTCGATGTAGCGAATGTGGCAGCATGATTTCTGCGCAGTGGACTACCAACCGCCACGGGACAAAGTATAGATATTATCGCTGTTCGAAAAAACGCGGTCGCTGTTCGCAATCGTACGTTCGTGAAGAAGATCTAGCTGGACAGTTGCAAGCACGGCTTCAAACAATCTCGCTTTGCGATCGCTATACCGACTGGATGTTGGAGCAGGTGAAAGAATGGGAGCGTGAAGAAGTATCGACGTCGCAAAGCGAGATGCACCATCTTTCACAGTCAGTCAAAGCGAACGAGAAGCGCATGGACAAGCTCGTTTCAACGTATCTTGATGGCGACATACCAAAAGAGATATATCTAAAAAATAAAGATACTCTCATGCGCTCTCTCGCCGCTTTGCGGGAAAAAGAGAAAGATGTTGCACACGGAAGAAACGATTGGGTCGAACCCTTGCGGGAGTGGATTTTAGATACGAAACAAGCCGCCTTTTTATCCTCATCCAGCGATTTTCATAAAATCGCCTCCTTCGTCGAAAAAGTCGGAACGAACCCTACGGTTCGTGACAAATCCGCGCGCTTCGGCGCGCCTACTCCCAGCCATTTTGTTGCGAAGCAACGCCGTACTTTTCCAGACCTATTTTCGCGG
>PFBM01000019.1:0-5700 GCA_002773285.1 Candidatus Kaiserbacteria bacterium CG10_big_fil_rev_8_21_14_0_10_59_10 | reverse complement strand
GCGGAGGAGGAGGGATTCGAACCCTCGGTGCCTTGCGGCACGCCGCCTTTCCAAGACGGTGCACTAGACCACTATGCGACTCCTCCAAGAAATCACTGTATCGCAGGAAAACGTATGCCGCGCAAGAATGTACACTCGCGAAGTGCACAGCGGGACAGACCCCTGCGATGGCGCGAGGATAACACAAAAGCGGCGGCGCGGCTCGTTGCTGCGCCGCTATAACGACGCCGCTTCGCGCCCGCGCGGCATCTCTTTTGCCTTCTTCCTGCGCAGTCGCCTATCCGCAAGCTTTTCGGTAATGAGCTCGCGCTTGAGCCGCAGTTGCTCGCGCAGCGTGCGCTCTAGCACGGCCGCCTTCCGCGAAGCGCGCCAGCCAAACCAGCTGAGGACGCAGTCCACCGCCGTCACCATGACGAGTGCGATGCCCACCTGCAGCGGCGGAAAGAGAGGCGCGAGATAGTATGCGAGCGTAAAGCTCGCCATTCCGACGACAACGTCGAGCGTCCTGTTTATCGGCGTTTCCTCTATCTTCGCGATCGCTTCGAACATCTCATACCCGACGAGAAGCAGGAGCGCGATGATGAACGTCGGGACAGGGTTGAAGCCGACAAAAAACGCAGCAAGCCCGAGCGCAACGCCCGAGAGAAGGTGCGGCACGCTCCAGAGATCGAGATATTTTCCCTCACGCCACATATCCGTGCGGACGAAAGTTCCGTCAGGCGCAAAGTACATGCGAGAACTATACCCGAAGCCCCGTTAGTGCGGCAACGCGTTCTTCCACAGGAGGATGCGTCGAGAACATGCGCGCGATGAACGCGCCGCCTTGCGCAGCCGCTGCCGAATCAGCCGAGCCGCCGAACGGATTCGATATGAAAAGGTGCGCGGTCGCATGGTTGGCTCGGCGCATGGGAGCGCGATACGACGATATTTTCATAAGCGCCGAGGCGAGGCCGTCGGGATAGCGCGTCATGAGCGCGCCTGTAGCATCCGCAAGGAACTCCCGCCTTCGCGACACGGCCATTTGTATGAGTTTCGCCGCTATCGGCGCGATGATGATTCCCAGTAGCGCGGCGATAAGAATGAGCGGATTTCCGCGCCCCCTGTCGCCCCCGCCTCCAAAAAGGCTCATGCGCAAGAATATGTCCGCGAGGATCGCGATGACGCCCGCCAAGACGACGGCTACCGTCATGACAAGTATGTCGCGATTGCCGATGTGCGCGAGCTCGTGCGCTATCACCCCTTCAAGTTCGCTTCTCTCGAGGCGCGCCATGAGCCCCGTCGTCACGGCTACAGCCGCGTTCTGCGGATTGCGGCCGGTCGCGAAAGCGTTCGGCGCATCGTCGTTGATGATATACACGCGCGGCTTCGGCAGCCCCGCCGTCTTCGCAAGGTTTTCCACGATGCGATGCAGCTCCCGATGGTGCGCCTCATCGGCCTCGTGCGCTCCGGTCGCGCGAAGCGCTATTTTGTCGGACCACCAATATGCCGCGATGTTCATTATGAGAGAGAACGCGACGGCGACGTAGAGAATGAGCGGCATATCAAAATACCACGACACCGCAAGCCCGATGCCTACGGCAAGCACGAGAAAGGCCGTCATCAAAAACCACGTCTTCCAGATGTTGCTTGATTGCTGTGTGTAGAGAGAAGCCATACGGAGCGAATAGCCACTAGGGCTTAGCCAATAGGGATGAATTCAGTTTATTGAGCATACGCATTACTTCGTCGAGCACGGCTTCTACTGTAGTGATTTCTGATATTGATGCAAATTGAAGCTCTTTCGCAAGTACGAGAAACGTCTCTAGCTCAGCGCCAGAGCCATATGCGATGCGTACAAATTGTGCATACTCAGGCCTATGTTTACGAGAATAGCCTTCCGCAAGATTCGCAGGAATCGAAACTGGTGCTCGGCGCATTTGACTTACAAGACCGAACGTCTCCGCTTTAGGAAACTTCTCAGTGAGTTGATAGGTCGCCTTCACCAACTGTATCCCTTTCTGCCACACAAGCAGGTCGCGGTACGTCTGCATTCCCTATACCCTATTGGCTAGTGGCTAAAAACTCACTTTCACCGGCTCGCGCGCCGCGGCTGCCTCACCCTCGCCCAATTCGAAGAATGCGCGGTCCGAAAAGCCGAACAGCGATCCGACGAGGTTCGTCGGGAATTGCTGAAGCGCGTTCTTCAGGTCCTGCACGACCGAGTTGTAGAAGCGGCGCGCCGCCTGTATTTTATTTTCCGTGTCGGAGAGCTCGCGCTGAAGCTCGAGGAAATTCGTATTTGCCTTCAGGTCGGGATAGTTCTCCGAAACAGCGAAGAGCGATTTGAGCGCGCCCGTGAGCATGTTCTCGGCTTGCGCGTGTTCTTCCACGGTTTGCGCGTTCATCGCGCGGGTGCGCGCCTCCGTCACGCTCTCGAGCGTGCCGCGCTCATGCTGCACGTACCCCTTCACCGTCTCGATGAGGTTTGGGATGAGGTCGTAGCGGCGCTTCAGCTGCACATCTATGTCGGACCACGCCTCGCCGACGCGGTTGGTGAGCCGCACGAAGCGATTATATGCCCATACGAGCCAAAGCCCGATGAGCGCCAGTAATGCGAATATAATGTATAGCTCCATATTCGTATAGTATACCATAGATGAATTCGCGGATAGGGCCGTGCGTAGCGCCCAGCCCTTCTAGCGAATTAGTATCTCCGCGGTGGAAGTAGCATTCTGCTGCCGCGCGCCCGGCGCCGGCGAGCAGACTATTTCGAACACCGTCCGCCGGGAGAGTGCGGGCGTGGCGACAGAGCCGTCGGTCGGGCCCCTCTCGATGAGCACGTTCCCGCCTATTGCGCGGACGGTGCAATCCCTCGTGTTGACGCTCGCCCATGAAAGCCGCGCCGCAGCGCCGCTGTCGACCGTCTTCGGATTCGCGATGAGAGTCACGACGGACCGCGGCAGCTCGGCAGGCCGCGGCGGAGGCGGCGTCTGCGGCTGCGACAAGAGCGGCGGGAACTGCTGCACCGGCCGCGGCTGCTGTTGTTGCGGCGGGCGCTGCTGTTGTTGTTGCGGCATGCGCGGCGGCGTACCCCCGCCATGGGCGATAGCCATGCATGCCTGATCGTTACCTTGGCGGCAGGCGTTCTCCAACATCGTACGATACTGCTGTTGGAGCTGGAGCGCCTGGAGATAGCGCTGCCACCCTATCAACTGCTGCTGCTCCTCTTGCCTCTGCCGTGCCTCTTCCGATGCGCGTCTCTCCGCCGCCTCGCGTGCGAGGCGCTCCGTCTCGGCCTTCTCGTCTGTTTTGGCAATATCTTTCGCCACCACCTTAAATCTATCCTCGGGAGAGAGCCCGGTGTCGCGCGGCGCGAGCACGAGAGGCGGGGCCTTGGCCTCATTTTTTGTCGGCGGGGCCTTGGTCACACTGCCGCTCGAGGCAGGTGCGGGAGTGCGGGCGCCATTTTTTGGCGACGGTTGCGCCTGTATCTGCCGCGCTGCACCATTCTGACTCGCCCCTGTCGCGGGCGTTGAAGCTCCCGGCGTTGATTGTGTTGTTCCTCTCGTCTTCGTTTGCGGACTCGTTGCCTCGCCCGTACCCGGGGTCGGCGATGGCGCATCCCACGGACATTCAAAGACCCAGGGCCCCGTGACGCAAAGCCCCGCCTGGCCCACCTTCAGCCAAAAATTTTGAAGTTCCTTAACGCCAGGCCACATGTCCGTAATTATCTTTCCCCCGGCGGCCATGCCGCAAACGACTACATTGTGTTCAGCGTCTCGACATTGCGAGTACAGCCCCTTTTGTTGTTCATCTTGTTCTTTTTGTTCTTCCTGCTCCGGCTGCGTGACGCTTATACCCGGAAATGTAGAATAATCCTGCGGTCGTGGAATTTTATTTTCTTGCTTTGCAGTAATCGGAGTATTCGGCGCCGACTCTTCCTTCTTCTCGCCGATCTCAACAGGCGTCCTGTTTTCTCGTTGGGGATCCAGGACACGTGGGTCATATAACGCTACATTGTTTATCATTTCCTGCACTCTCTGCTCCAGCGCCTCGTTACCCCCGTCAGGCAAGAAATCCGAGAACTTCTTTAATCCCCCGAGCACGTCTATTGCCTCATTCCTTTGCTCTTCCGTAAGCGGGCTACTCTCCCCATCATAGCTCTGGAGAATACGGTCGCCCACAGAAAGAAGCACTTTATTGACCGCGTCTTTGTCCTTGCTCACGAGCGCGTCGCGGAGCTCGTCCGCCTCTGCTGCGTAACCCATTGTCTGAAGCCGCTCAAGGCGCTTGTTGAGCGAAGGGTTCTCGGCTATAGCATCCTCAAGAGCGCCGGTACCGCAGTCCATTTCGGCAAGCTTCTCTTGCCCTCTCGAGTCCCGCACGGGATATATGACGACGGGAATTTTGAACTTCTGCTCCTCTATCAGAACGTCGACATGTATCGTACCGCCGCTGCACCGAGCGTCCGGGACCCGTATCGTATAGTGCCGAAAATCCTCGCACTGGATTTTCTTCCCCTCCACTGATTCCGGCTTGCATATTCCGGATTCGCAACGGGTCACGTCCCGTATTTTTACCTCGCACACCCCTGCGGCGACGCTCTGCGCTGCGCGATGTGCATCTGCGGCCTGCGACTCGGGTGCCACGCGCACGATAGGGCTCGCCTGGCTTACTGCGCGATACAAATACCCGAGGCCTGCGACAAAGACGAGCGTCAATATCAACGCGGCGGCTGTTGCCTCTCCGCGCCGGAAGCGCGCACTCCTAGAAAACCTGCCCGGCGACATCATGCGCCCATGATGAAGCACCATCGACCCTCGAGCAATCGGCGATTGGGTACATCCTCCGCCATCTTCGTGCTCCTTATCTTTGATACAGCCGCCTGATCAACAGAATAAATTGCTCGTTAAGTTCCTGGGCCGTACTGTTGAGTCTCTGCAGAGCTTCTCCCGGTGCGCCTATAGCCGACTGGGGGCGCGAGGAGATGGTCGGCAGCGGCTGGATACCCGGCAGATCAGAAAGTCGCGCGGGCGGCGTGGATTGAGAAGCGGGGGCACGCAGCGTGGGTGGCAGCGATTGAGGCCCGATTGTTTGCGGCGTATGGAGCGCATTTAAACGCTCCATGAGCGAGGCGGGCGCCTGCTGCTGCGGAACGGATGAAGGAAAACTTTGTGTCGGCGCCGGCACAGGTGTCGAACGAGGCGGCGAGGCCGGGCTGGTCTGTAAGGCGCGCAACCGCTCCAAAAGTGAGGAGCTCTGCGGCACTGTCGTCTGGCCGGAAGACACTCCCGTCTGTACCGCAGGCACGGATGGACGTGCCAAAGGTTCGATATTGTCGACTTCCCTGCCTGTTCTCGCAACTACCGGCGCGCCGGTGCGTAGAGGATTGTTCGCCTGCCCAACCGTATTCCGCAATAGCGTTGCCGCCGTTCCTTTCCCAATGGCTCCAGAAATCCCGCCGAGGGGAGAAAAGGCAAGCAGGTCCTTGGCCATTTGCTCTCGCGTATACGGCTCCTGACTCTCGCCTGTCGTACCCCTCACGAAGTTCTCGAACGCTTTTGTCGATTCAGCAATCGTTCCTGCCGCGAACTGCATTACGCCAACTGTAAACTTCCCCGCCCGCTCCGGCAATGAGTCGTTACTGGATAGTGATTCCCCTATGTTTTCTTTGCCGCGCTCCGATAACTTTTTTCCTCTTGCATATACTTCACGGGTGGG
>PFBM01000007.1:51860-64554 GCA_002773285.1 Candidatus Kaiserbacteria bacterium CG10_big_fil_rev_8_21_14_0_10_59_10 | reverse complement strand
CTTTCGCTAGGCGTGCAGTAGGATTTCTAGCCCTGGTAAGGTTCTTCGCTTAGCGACGAATTAAGCCACACGCTCCACCGCTTGTGCAAGCCCCCGTCTATTCCTTTGAGTTTCAATCTTGCGACCGTACTACCCAGGCGCCTCGCTTAACGCGTTAGCTTCGCCTCCCAGAGGGTCGATACTCCGGAAAGCCAGCGAGGATCGTTTAGGGCGTAGACTACCGGGGTATCTAATCCCGTTCGCTACCTACGCTTTCGTGTTTGAGTGTCAGGAATGCGCCAGTGCACTGCCTTCGCCTTCGGTGTTCCCCATGATATCAACGGATTTCACCCCTACACCATGAGTTCCGTGCACCTCTCACACCCTCAAGTCGTGCCGTTTCGTCCGCCGCTCCGAGGTTGAGCCTCGGGTTTTAACAAACGACTAACACGACCACCTACACACCCTTTACGCCCAGTAATTCCGGGTAATGCTTGGGGCCTCTGTATTACCGCTCCTGCTGGCACAGAGTTAGGAGCCCCTTATTCATCGGGTAACGTCAATGACTTCCTCCCCGATAAAAGATGTTTACGTACCGAAGCACTTCATCCACCACGCGGCATCGCTCCGTCAGGCTTTCGCCCATTGCGGAATATTCTCGGCTGCAGCCTCCCGTAGGAGTATGGGCCGTGTCGCAGTCCCATCGGTGGGGGTCAGGCTCTCACCTCCCCTAAACGTCATAGCCTTGGTAGGCCGTTACCCTACCAACTAGCTGATATTACGCAGGCCGCTCCCACAGCGATAAATCTTTACTAAGCGCATCGCGCTACACACGATGACCAGTAGGCAGAAAATAGAAAGTAGAAGGCAAAAATTCGGTTTGAATTTGACTGCCTGCTGCCTTCCACTTACTGCTTACTGGCATCACATGCAATGTGATGCGCCCAGGCCATCGGGAATTATCCGACCTTTCGGCCGATTATGCCCGACTGTGGGGTACGTTCCTACGTGTTACTACCTCGTCTGCCAAGGGTCTAAACCCTTTCGACTTGCATGCCTTATCCATGCCGCCAGCATTCACCCTGAGCTAGGATCAAACTCTCAATAAGAACCGATGTGCCCGGCGCTTACGCGCATAGGCATATCGGCTTTGGAATTGTGAACGGAACAAAAGAATGTCTCACCTCGCCGATGCTCAAAGAGCAGTGGGCAGGTGCGTTCTGATGTTCCATTGGGTTACTTAACTTACTTTCTTACCAATTGTGTGCATTTCTTATTCTTGCGTTTCTTCGTATATGCAATTTTCAATGGACAAGCCCCGCGGACGGCGGGGCTCTTTAGAGAAAGAGAGTATCCACCATCACGAGGTCATGCGGATAGTATAGGCGCTCTGAAGGCAGTGTCAAGCGATCTGCTGAGGTATCAACCCGAGCAAAAAGCAAACCCCCGGGACCCATGCAGTCCCGGGGGTATCGTCACTCACAGCGTACGCCGCGCCGGGCAAGTTCCCGACGCAAGATGCGCGCTATTGCGGGCCGCTTGGAGGTATGCACTTCAATTCTCCGCTCTCCAAAAGCCGTATCACATACGACGATCGGGAGAATCCCCGCGGGCCAAGGCTCTGATATTTTCACCTTTGCCCGCCCCTTATATCCTCGGGGGCGTCCGCAAATCACGCGCTCGACATTAGTGAAGGAACTCGCCAAGTCGCGTACGGCGGCGGCGAGCCCCTTAAGAGCCGTACCGTTTCCGCACGTGTGGATCTTACACATGCCTACCTCCCATCTAACGTGCATTGCCCAAAAGAACGGAGACCCTCTCTGGTGGAGGGCCTCCTTGTATCTACATTTTGTTTTTAGAGAATCTAGACACAAGCAAACCCTCCACCGCGGGCGGTAAGGAGGATACGGATGATTCCCTTCTGCACGTGCCTGCGACTCATGTGCCCATCATAGGTAGGGCGCCAGTCGTGTCAATGTGGAAAACTCTCCACAATGCAGCAGAAGCTGCACATCTGCAGAAGCAGTGTGGGAAATGGACCTACCTGACGCGCCGATGCGCGACCGCGACAAGCAGCGGCGTGGCAAGCGCTATGGATGAGTATGTACCGGCTATGACGCCTACGATAAGGGTGAGTGCGAAATCCTGCGTGGCGGACGGACCAAACACGTAGAGCGCGGCGAGCACCAGGAGCGTCGTGAGTGAAGTATTGATGGAGCGCGCGTACGTCTGCTTAAGCGAGCGGCCTGCAGTTTCCGCAAAATCCTCGCGCACGTTCCCCTCCTGGTTCAGCCGCAGATTCTCGCGCACGCGGTCGAACACGACGATGGTGTCGTTGACGGAATACCCCAGTATGGCAAGAAGCGCCGTAACGAAAAGTGCATCTACCTGCGCACCCCACAGATACCCGAAGAAGGCGAACGCGCCCACCGGTACGAGCACATCGAATAGAAGCGTCACGATTGCGATAAAGCCATACATCCATGACGAAACCGGCTCGGACACCTTCCTGAACGCGAACGCGATAAAGAGCACGATGAGAAGCGCGACAAGAACGAGTGCGACGAGCGCCTTGTTCCGAAGCTCGACGCCTACGGTCGGTCCGACCTCAGTGAGACGCTCAATGCTCGCCGGATACGCGCCTCCAAGCGAAAGTGCCTCGGGCAGTGCGGCGCGCTCCTCGTCGGCGAGCACGCCCGCACGCAGTATGTAACCGTCTTCTTCAGTCGTGCGCAGCAGGTAGCCGCTCAGCCCGGCCGCGTCCAGTGAAGCTCTGAGTTCCTCTATCGCCGGTCTCCCCTCGCTGTAGCGGGCCTCCGCGAGCGTTCCACCGGTAAAATCAGGGCCAATGGAGAGTCCGAACACGGCGAGCGATCCGAGCGCAAGCGCCACAAATGCGCCGGCGAGAATGAAAAATGTCTTCCTGCGAGTGACGATATACATACCTTATGCGCGATGCTCGGGCAATCCGGAATCAAACAGTGCCCGCACGACGCCGCCGGCCGATTCTGTACTGAGCGCCAAGAGCAGGGTTCGCGAAACGAGTATCGCAGAGAGCATGGAAACGAGAACGCCGATACCGAAGACCAGCGCGAACCCTTCAATGAGAGACGTTCCGAACCAGAAGAGAATGATGGCGGTGACAAAACTGGATATATTCGCATCGCGAATCGCCAGCCACGCGCGCGCGAACCCGTCGCGTATCGCCTCCCGCAGCATCTTGCCCGCGCGCAATTCTTCGCGCATGCGCTCGAAAATAAGCACGTTCGCATCCACGGCCATACCCACGGAGAGGATGAAGCCGGCGATGCCTGCGGCGGTGAGCGTGACGGGCACGAACTTGAAGAGGGCGAGCATGATAAGAATGTAGAGTGCGAGCGCACCTATCGCTACCGCCCCCGGCAGGCGATACCACAAGAGCATAAAGAGGGCGACTAGCGCTATCCCCCAGAGACTTGCGCTCACTCCCCGGGCAACCGCCTCTTCGCCGAGCGTCGAGCCGATGGTTTGCGTTGATATGAGCTCTATCGGAAGCGGCAGCGCGCCGTAATTCAGATTGCGCACGAGCTCGCGCGCGCCTTCCGCAGTGAAATTCCCCGAGATGACGGCCGAGCCGCCGGGAATGGGCTCGCGAATGACCGGCGCGGAAATAACGATACCGTCCAAAAAGATGCCGAATACGCGTCCTACATTCTCGCGCGTCAGATCTGCAAAAAGATCGCCGCCTTCGCGATTGAAGTTGAGCACCACAATGGGCATGTTGGGTATCGTACCGACGCCCTGCTCGAACTGCAGAGAGGCGCGCTCAAGGTGCCGCCCCGTAATGGTGGCCGACTCGAAATGCTCGTTGACGTCTTCCACCGGCCGCCCTTCGGCGGGATGCGGCGCGCCCTCGCGCAGCATACGAAATTCAAGTACGGGCGTTTGCCCTATCAGCGCAATGGCCTCGTTGGTATCGGTAACGCCCGGCAGCTCCACAATGAGGCGCTCCTCCACGTCTCCCGCGAAAAAACCGCCGCGCTCGGTTTGCACAAGCGGCTCCGCAACGCCGAACAGATTGACGCGGCGCTCGATGACCTCTCGCAATGCGCGCATCGACTCTTGGACATCCGCGGTCGGTATGGCCGAGAGATCCGCGCGGTATATGAGCTGGGTTCCGCCGGAGAGGTCGAGCCCGAGCCGAAATGGGCGCCACCCGTCCACTTCGGATGCATAGACGAACCAGCCAAGCGCCGCGCCGAGAGCGAATATGAGAATAGCGGCAAGTCGCTGTTTTAGCATGAGAATGCAGTATACGCTGCATCAAAAAACGGCGCAATATCTTGTTATTTTGCGGCTTCCGCGAGAGCGCAGAGATTTTTGAATATCATCGCCACCGCGACCGGGCCGACCCCGCCTGGTACGGGGGTAAAAAGCGCCGCTTTTTCAGCGCACGCGGGATCGGCGTCGCCCACCACTTTGCCGCCCGATTCACTCGTACCAGCATCGATTATCGCCGCATCTTTCTTTATCATCTGCGGCGTGACGAAGCCGGGATTACCCGCTCCAAGTACGACGATGTCCGCGTCAGAAATATCGTCGAGCGAGCCCTCCGAGCGCGTCACCACCTTAACATGCGTGCCGTGGCGCCTGAGGAGTAAGGCGGCCGGCGTCCCCACGAGGCGGCCTTTTCCTACAACAACAGTTCTTTTCCCGCGTATTTCGACGTTCGAGCGGCGCAGTATCTCAAGAATGGCGAGCGCGACCGGTGCATGCACAAGCCGCTCTTCTTCGGAAAGCGCCGGGTTGATCGCGTCCGCATCTTTTTCTTTTGGTATCGCGCGTAACGCTGCTTCCGTATCGACGTGCGGAGGAAGGGGCAACTGTACAATAACAGCTTCTGCCGCTCCGGCGACACGCTTCGTTGCCGCAATAAGGTCGTCCGTCGTCGCGCTCCTGGGCACGTCCTCGCGCACAACCTCTACCCCGAGGCGGGACGCCGAGCGCTCCTTTATGCGCACGAACGAATGGATGACCGGATCATCGCCGCACACGACGATACCGAGCCGCGCCTGGCGGAGAACCTTCCCGCACGCCGCCTCTAGTTCTGCGTATATGTCCTCCGCGATAGCTCTGCCGTCAACGATCATATGCACCCTATCCTCTTGCTCCTAAGAGCATGAGGATACTACGAGAGCCAGCTGAACCATAGAGTCCCTCGACTGTGTGACACCTCTGCCGCTAATCGTCACGAAACGCCGAACTCGCGCTTCATTTCCAAAATTGCCTCCTCCCTGTTCACGGTCGGCTCCCACCCTAAGAGCTCTTTCGCGCGAGAAATGTCCGCCAGGGTATGCGCCGGCTCCAGGCGCTCCGGCTCATGCACCACCGGCCCGCCTATGAGCGCCGCCAAATCGCTGACCGATATGTTCTCGCCTGCGCCGATATTTATCACCTCTCCCTTTCCAACGCGCTCGGACTCAGCCGCGAGCACGTTGGCGCGGACGATATCCCGCACGTGCGTGTAGTCGCGGGTATGCGTGCCATCGCCCCATATGGTGAGCGGCTTCCCTTCGGATTTTTGCAGGATGAACTTTCCCATAACGAGCGCGTAGGGTCCGTGCGGATCAAAACGAGGACCATATACATTGAAGTAGCGGAGCGAGACCGTTTCCAAACCATACACCTCGCTCCACATTCGACACATCAACTCGCCTATATATTTTTGCAATCCGTACGGGCTTTTGGGCGAGGCCGGCAGATCTTCAGTGAGCGGCAGCGTCTCCTGATCGCCATAGGCGGAGCTGGACGCCGCATAGATGACGCGCTTAACGCCTCCTTCGTGCGCGGCGCGAAGCACAGACGCGGTTCCGTGGGCGTTCACAGAGAATGTCTCCAGCGGCTCCTCAATTGAAAATTGCACTCGGGGAAGCGCCGCTTCGTGGAACACGTACCGAGCGCCCGCAACGACCGGCGCAAGCTTCTCGTAATCGCGAATGTCCACTTCGTGATACGTCGCCGCTTTATGTATGCGGTCTTCACGCTTTCCTGCAGCATAATTATCGACGACGTGGACATCAAATCCGCGCTCGACGAGCGCATCAACGAGGTGTGAGCCGACAAAACCCGCCCCGCCCGTTACTACTGCTTTTTCATGTGCCATATTTTCTCGTGTTCATTGCCGGCCTCGTGCTGGCTACGTCCCTCGCGCAGTAAGCACAATGCGGATAGTTTGCAGGATAATATAGATGTCCAACAAGAGCGAGCGGCGCTTCAAGTAATAGAGGTCGTACGTGAGTTTCTCTTTCGTTTCTGCCACTTCCGCGCCATGGTGCGGATGCCTGTCGTGCCGTATTTGCGCCCATCCGGTGAGTCCGGGAGGGAGCAGATAGCGGGCATTGTAGTACGGTATGCGCGCGCTGTAATGCGCGGCAAGCGCAGGCAACTCCGGCCGCGGCCCGACGAAAGAAAGGTCGCCCGCAACGATGTTCCAAAGCTGCGGCAGCTCATCGATGCGAAGTATGCGCAGGTATTTCCCGACGCGAGTGACCCGTAGTGAAGACGTCCCGCTGTGCCCATACTTTCCGTTATCATTGCCTGTCATGCTCCTGAACTTAAGGACCTTGATGTGCTGTTGATACCTTCCGACGCGCTCTTGCGAGATGAATACGGGTCCGCCATCCTCGAGCTTGATGGCGAGCGCGACGAACGGATACAGCACGAGCGAAAACACTCCAGCGGCAAGCCCCATGGAGAGGTCGATGGCACGTTTCAGCGCATCGTAGAGGCGGGAGCGCGAGAGGTTCCCCAGCACGCGCTCATATGTCATGAACGAAAGTGGGACGCGCTCGAACACCTCCTCGTAGAGGTCGAGTATGTCGACGAGCGCGAATTGGCGTTTCTGAAAAGCCGCATCGTAGACGATGGGAAGCGCCGCAGAAAGGGCCGGGTCTGAAAAATCCACAACAAGAAATGCAACGTCGTCTTCCGCCGCGACGCGGCACGCCTGCTGAATGACCTCGTGCGAGGGAATATTGCTCGTATCGATGACGCGCTCGAACATGAGCGGGTAGCGCGCATCACTCTGTATCTCCTCAACCAAATCGAGTGCATCCGGGCCGGATGCTATGAGAACTCCTTTCAGCCGTTTAGACAAGCGCAGACGTGGGAACAAAAGAACGCGCCAGCCGAATATCATGAGCGATGATACAGCAAGATAGAGGACCAATATGGTTTTCGGCGCGATGCCGAACAGCGGCACGGAAAAGAAAAAAAGCGCTGCGATAGCGACGTTTATGAGCTGCGCGTACAGGATAGTCGGCAGCAGTTTGCTTCGGAACAATTTCGTATGGCGGCCGTAGAGTCCCGCTAGGAAGAAAACGACAACCCACGCGCCGAACAGAAGCAGGAACGGCTCGAAGTGGAGGCGGAAGAGTCCGATAGCGGGCGGTTCCAAGTAACGCAACGCGAGCGTGACCCAAAGTGCGAGCGTGAATACCAGCACGTCTCCCGCGAGAAGCACGAGGTACTCACGTTTGGGGACCGGCGACATGGGTGTATCATGACACTGAATTCTCCATAGTTCAAGCGCTGATTCGTATGAGTAAAAAAATACTGTTCGTCATTACAAAGCCGAATTGGGGCGGCGCACAGCGGTATGTGTTTGACATCGCGACGCGCCTGCCGCCGAACCTTACGCCGCTGGTCGCCCTCGGCGACGGCAAGGGCGCTCTCGCAGAGCGGCTGGCGGCAGCGGGCATACGCACGGTGTGCATCCCGCATCTTACAAGAGACATCTCCCCATTGCGTGAGCTGCAGGCATTCGCGTCTCTCTACGCCCTTCTCCGGCGCGAGAGACCGGATGTCGTGCACCTGAACAGCTCTAAAGCAGGCGGCCTCGGAGCGCTCGCCGCGCGGCTCGCGCGCGCCCCGCGCATCGTGTTCACCGTACATGGCTGGCCATTCAAAGAAGCGCGTTCCCCTATTTCGCGCGCGCTCATCTATGCCGTCAGCTGGTGTACCGCTGCGCTCTCACACTGCGCGATCACCGTATCAAGAGAAGACGAGCGGATCGCGTCGCGGATGCCGCTCATCGCGCGCAAGACGGCATACGTCCCGCTCGGCATAGCAGAGCCGGAGCACTGCACTCGCAAAGAAGCGGAGAAGCGGCTCTCGGCGCGCATCCGCCTGGAGCCGTCACCGCCCTCGTTGCGCATTGTTTCTATCGCCGAACTGACGCCCAACAAAGGCATCTCGTACGGTATCGCCGCCGCCGCGCTTCTCAGGGAACGCGGAGTACCGTTCCAATACGTTGTATTCGGGGAAGGTGAAGAAAGGCATGCACTTGCGGCACAGGCGGAAAAGAGCGGCGTCTCGGCACAGGTGCAATTAGCGGGGTTCGTGCCCGACGCAGCACGATACCTGCCCGCGTTCGACGTACTCCTGCTTCCGTCAGTCAAAGAAGGAACGCCCTATGTGCTACTTGAAGCAGCAGCCGCCGGCATCCCGATTATCGCTACGACGGTCGTCGACTCGTCTTTTGCCGATATCGGTGTACGTTTGGTGCCAGCGCGGGATGAGCGAGCGCTCACTGACGCGCTCGCAGAGATGCATCATGCGCCGAGAGGCGCGCCGCACTCATTTCCGATTGAGCGCATGGTGGAGGAAACGTTGCGCGCGTATCACATGCCGGCGATGAGCTCGGTCTGATCCCGTACCGGCAGCGCCTTTCTTCTGCGGCGCATGCCCATCAGGATGCCGAGAGCCGCGAACTCGGTAAGAAGGTGCGATCCTCCGTAGCTCATGAACGGAATGGTAGTGCCCGTGACAGGCAATAAGCCGATGTTCATGCCCACGTGGACAATGAAGTGGCTGATAAAAAGGATCGCCACGCCGAGCGCCATCAGCGTTGCAAAATTATCCGACCCCTGCCACGCGATGCGCAGTATGCGCAGTATGAGAATGGCAAACAGGCCGAAGAGGAGGAGTACGCCGATGAACCCCCACTCTTCCGCAAAGGCGGCAAAAATAAAATCTGTTTGGTACTCCGGGAGAAACCGAAGCTTCGATTGCGTTCCGTATCCAAGGCCCTTGCCCATGAGTTCGCCGCTCCCCACTGCGACCGTCGACTGGTAGGCGTTGTAACCGGCACCTTGAACGTCGGCGAGCGGATGAATGAAGGTATTAATACGCTGCTTCTGATAGTCCTCGAGTACATAGCCCCACAGCGCGCCGAAGCAGAGAGCTCCGACCAGCATCAGTGCGCCCAGATGCCGCCATGATATGCCGGCCACGAGCACCATACCGAACCACACTGCGGCGATAATAATGGCACCACCGAACGAGGGCTGGAAGAACACAAGGGCACATATGACGAGTGCGTACGCTCCGGACACTGCAATGTGCTTGAATTGTGCGATAGCCACATGCCGCCGCGCAAAGTACTTCGCCAGCACCGCAATAAGGATAAGTTTGGCCGGATCCGCCGGCTGGAGTGAGAAGAACCCCAGGTCGAACCTGCGCTCCGCACCCATGACCGCCCCTCCTATGACGAGCACCGCGCCAAGAAGCCCCACTGCGGCCGTATACAAAAACACCAGTACGGGCGTACGCCGCAAGAATCCGTACTCGGGAATGCTAAAGAGAAAAAAGACAGCCACGGCGACGGCTATCCATATTGCCTGCTTCTCAAAGAATACGTCCGCGGCGGCAAAGAGGGGACGCATCGTCGCGAGCCCGACAAGCGCGAGCGCGAGCGCAGAGAAAAAAAGCGGCCAATCAATGTGCCCGAACCATGCGAGCGCGGCCCGCTGCGGCCTCCTCATATCAGCGGGCCGGCTGCGGCGGCCTTACGGGAAATATATCGATGCGCCCGACCATCTCGCGAAACGCTTCCGGCCAGGTAAATACAAGCTCGCGCCGCTCTCCTGCTGCCAGAAGCGGGAGCACTGTTTCCGAGGCAGCGAAGGCATTGCCCGCAGGATTAAAGACAACGGCAACGAATTGCACGTTGCGAGCATCTGCAACGGAAGTATTCTCTGCAATAGCTGTCACGCGCGGCGCGGTGGACGGATCGCGCGCCTGCTTGCCTAAAATGGCTATCTCCCGCGCCATGTCCGTGGCGCGCTCCCACACGAGAGGGGCGGTAAATTCAAAAAACGTTCGCGTCAAGCTGCGGCCGCCAGTAGGGATTCCTGCTTCGAAGATGGGCGTGATAGAGCCCGGCATAATGAATGCAATGCCCTCGCGCTCAGCGACAAGGACATTGTTGGGGTCGTATAGGCGGAATGCGTACGGTGCGTACATAACGGCTGCTTCGCCATTCGGATTTTCAATGTACGCAACCGCATTATGCGCACCTGCGGATATCGAGCCGGAGCGCACAGGAAATGCACGAGACCACTGCACCGAGTGCGGGATAAGGGTTCGCTCGTCGAGTACCGCACACGGACCGCCCTTATCAACCGCCGTTTCTCCCTGGTTTTGCCTGCCGTCAAAACATGTGGGCGGCTTATACAGCCACACCAGGAGGGGAATCCCCGCTATCAAAAACAGAACACCGCCAATGACCGCAAGGTACAGCGCGCGCCGACGGGAAGCCCATGTCATGCGATTTAGTGTATAGCTAATCTTGCCGAGTGAACAGTAGACAACCTGCAGAGAACCTCGCCTTTCTGTTGGTCTTACCCGCCATGCTCGCCCGGCATTTACTTCTTCGAGCGCTGGTTTGTAAACACTGTTCCTAGCATCTACCTACTCTCGCCTTTCGACTACCATCGGCTCAAGAGAGCTTAACTACCGTGTTCGGAATGAGAACGGGTGTATCCTCTCCGATAAGACACTAGGAACACTGCTTACAAATTGGTGCTGGACTCGCAGAGTGAGGGCCGGTGTGACCCCGGCGACAAATCACCAGAACAGTATGTTCAAGACCCTAAAGAGCTGATTTGCATTCCCTGAGCGTCAACAACCGAATAACGACACGAAAAAGTACACGCGATTCGCACGATTCCTCGCGGGATTCTGTCGACGTATTAGTACACCTCGGCTCAGTACATTACTGCACGTACACCTGGTGCCTATCAACGTGGTCATCTCCCACGGGTCTATAACGATTCCTTATCTTGGAGTTGGCTTCCCGCTTAGATGCTTTCAGCGGTTATCCTTTCCCGACATAGCTACTCGGCAGTGCCGCTGGCGCGACAGCCGACAGACCAGAGGTCAGTTCATTCGGGTCCTCTCGTACTACGAACGAATCTCCTCAAGAATCAACGCCTGCAGCAGATTAAGACCAACCTGTCTCACGACGGTCTGAACCCAGCTCACGTACCTCTTTAATTGGCGAACAGCCAAACCCTTGGGAGCTTCTCCACCCCCAGGATGAGATGCACATTAATCACGTATTACTACGCGTGTAGACTATATCTTCACCCTCGCGCAGAGGGGATCGGCGTTTTATAGCGATGGTTCTCCGGCTTCAGCCGGTTCTTTCGCTATCTTCACATCGCACCAATTCATTTTTCTTGCAATTGGCAGATGTTCCAGTCGTTACGGGGCTAAGGCAATTTTATATAAGAGACTAGGCAACACGTGGGGTTTTACCAACTCCACAAATTGCCGGGCTGATTTCTTCGGAATATACAAATTCCTGTACTTTCCTTTTTTGTGTACGGAACACTGTATTCCGAAATTCTTTGCCATTGTCTCTCGCAATATCTCTTGCTCTTCTTCAGAGAAAGAGTCGGTATTGATGCGGAATGCATTGCAATCACTCCGCTTGTATCCGTCATCCATGTGCCATACAGCTAAGGATAAGGGATCGGTAAGCAATTCTGTGAGATTCCGAGGAATGACTTTTCTCCTCGAATGATAGAAGGCTTCTCCAATTCCATCGAATACTGGAAGACTTTTTGTGTATGCTCTCCAGCTTTCGTATGTTCGCTGGCGTCCCAAGTGAAAAGCTTTCACCTGCATTGGACTAGCTTCTGTTAGAAGCTCAGTGAACATTTTGCACTTCCATAGCACGTACGCTTTTTGAGTGCGTCCATGCTCAATTCTCAAACGATAGTGCTTACCGTTTCGCTCCAAGCATGCATCGCCTAGGAGTGAACCGATAATTATTGCGCGCTGACAGTGCGATAATTCCGCATTAGGAATCATATCACTGCTTGCCCAGCTTCCCACGGTATTGTCCTCTGCACTGAGTCTGCAGGTAGGAGTTCACCGTTATAAGCCGATTTGAATGTTCTGGCTTTCGCCAGAACCGACCCTAATTGAGCCGACATCGAGGTGCCGAACACTGCCGTCGATTTGGACTCTTAGGCAGTACCAGCCTGTTATCCCCAGGGTAACTTTTATCCGTTAATCTTCGGCCGCATCTAAAGCGTACCGTCGGTTCACTTTGCTCCGCTTTCGCGCCTGCTCGTCATGTACGACTCGCAGTCAAGCCAGCTTTTGCCAATGCACTATCGGCACGGTTTCCATTCGCGCCTAGCTGACCATAATAGGCTCCTCCGTTACTTTTTAGGAGGACAGCGCCCCACCGAAACTGCCCACCAGATACTGTCTCTCTGCGGTTTCTCCGCAGAGGTTAGAAGATACAGAAACGCAGAGTGGTATTTCACTGACGACTCCACGAGAGCCAAAACCCTCGCTTCAAAGTCTCCCACCTATGCTACGCAGCGCACCCGTATCCCCAATATCAAGTTGCAGTAAAGCTCCTGGGGTCTTTTCGTCT
>PFBM01000007.1:27319-51837 GCA_002773285.1 Candidatus Kaiserbacteria bacterium CG10_big_fil_rev_8_21_14_0_10_59_10 | reverse complement strand
TACCATTCGTGCGCGTCTGAACTTACCAGACAAGGAATTTCGCTACCTTAGGACGATTATAGTTATCGCCGACATTGACCGGGGCTTACACAGTCCAGCCCTATCATAAATGACAGGACCAACCGCGCTTAACCTACCGGCATTGGTCAGGCATCACCCCCTATACATCCTCTTACGAGTTCGCAGGGAGCTGTGTTTTTGGTAAACAGTCGCTTGGGAATCTTTCGCTGCGACCCAGACGCATCGCGCTACACGCGATGACTGGTAGACGGAAAACAGAAGGCAGAGAGCAGAAATTCGGTTTGAATTCGGCTGCCTACTACCTACTGCTTACTGCTTACTGGCATCACATGCACTGTGATGCGCCCGGGCAGGCCTTATCCCGAAGTTACGGCCGCTAATTTGCCGAGTTCCTTGAGGATCAATCACCCGTTCGCCTTGGTCTACTCGACCAGAACACCTGTGTCGGTTTGCGGTACGGTCCGCACTTGTCTGAAGCTTAGAGGTTTTTCTTGGAAGCGCGCTCCCTAGGATTCCCTTTGACGAATCTCCGGTTCTCCACTTCGCTTGGGCTGTTGCTCGGCGGATTTACCTACCGAACACCCTCACGACATGGACGCAAATCCAATAATGCGCCCTAGGTACAGCTCTCCGTCCCCCCATCGCAACAAGCGCGGGTCATGGAATATTAACCATGTGTCCATCGCCTCCGGCGTTCGCCATTGGCTAAGGCCCGACTAACCCTTCGTTGATCTGCATTGCGAAGGAAACCTTGTTCTTTCGGCGTGCGAGAGTCTCACTCGCATTGCGGTTACTCGTGCCAACATTCTCACTTCGCATCGCTCCAGCATGGGTCACCCCTTTGCCTTCAGCGCAATACGAACGCTCTCCTACCACTCCAGCGCATCGCGCTACACGCGATGACTACTAGTAGGCGGAAAACAGAAGGTAGAAAGCAGAAATTCGGTTTGAATTCAGCTGCCTACTACTTACTGCTTACTGCTTACTGGCATCACATGCACTGTGATGCGCTAGAATCCGCAGTTTCGGTACTACGCTTAGCCCCGATCATTTGTGGCGCGAGATCTCTGAGTGAGTGAGCTGTTACGCTTTCTTTAAATGATGGCTGCTTCTAAGCCAACATCCTCACTGTCTGAGAAATAACACCTCCTTATTTGCACTTAGCGTAGATTTGGGGACCTTAACTGGCGGTCTGGGCTGTTTCCCTTTTGACGAGTGGAGCTTCGCCCCCACCGTCTAACTGCCATACTTTAGCTGCCGGTATTCGGAGTTTGATAGAGGCAGTGGCCTTGCGGCCTATCTGCTTCTTCCAGTGCTCTACCCCCGACAGGAACATATGACGCAAGCCCGAAAGCTCTTTCGGAGAGAACCAGCTATTACCGAGTTCGATAAGCTTTTCACTCCAACCCACAAGTCATCCCAAGATGTTGCACGATCTACGGGTTCGGCCCTCCCGCTCTATTTCTAGAGCGTTCAGCCTGCTCATGGGTAGCTCACCCGGCTTCGGGTCTGATACATACGACAAACGCGCTATTAACACTCGCTTTCGCTGCGGCTCCGTCCGAAAGGACTTAGCCAAGCCGTATGCATCAACTCGTTGGCTCATTCTTCAATAGGCACGCCGTCGCGGACATTGCTGCCCGCTCCGACTCCTTGTAGACATGCGGTTTCAGGTCTATTTCACTCCCCTAAACGGGGTTCTTTTCACCTTTCCCTCACGGTACTAGTTCACTATCGATCTGAAGAAGTATGTAGCCTTACCAGTTAGTTCTGGTGAATTCACCCGAGCTATTCGTGTCTCGGGCTACTCAAGAACTACAGCCATAGAGATGCTTTGATTTCGAGTACGGGACTATTACCCTCTAGGGTCGAGCTTCCCAGCTCCTTCCTCTATCTAAGCATTTTGTAACTCTACTCCCTCGATTTCTCTCGGGACACTGTAGTCTTATAACCCCCATCCACTAGTCGCACCTTGCGGCGCGACAGCTTCTAGGAACTAGCTTCTAGCTGCTAGGGGTCTGCATTGCTGCATCCTCCTAGAAGCTAGCTACTAGAACCTAGAAGCTAATTATTGTGGCTGAGTTTGGGCTCCTCCCGTTTCGCTCGCCGCTACTAAGGGAATTCCTATTGGTTTCTTTTCCTCTCGGTACTGAGATGTTTCACTTCCCGAGGTATGCTCCCGACATCGTTTATATGTCGAGTGTAGAAGGTTTGCTTCTACGGGTTTCCCCATTCGGACATCTCCGGATATAACGGTTGCTTGGCACCTTCCCGGAGCTTATCGCAGCCAAACCACGTCCTTCATCGCCTTCTTCAGTCTAGGCATCCACCGCACGCCCTTACTCAGAATTCCCGCGAAGGAATCCTGAGAACCGCGTGTTACCTCGTGCGACTGATTGCGGTCGCACAAGGCTCATGTTTTTTGTCCCTCGCCAGCTTTGAGAAAATAGATACTCTACATCCCAAAAACTGGCAAGAGATTCCTGCTTGCCCGCCATTGCGTTCGCGACGGCGGGCATCCCACCGCGGAAAGACCTACCGCGTGTGGGATATATTGATTCTTTTTCGTGTCGTTATTCGGTTGTCAACGAGCACGATGTGGTATTTCCTTCGATACATCTCCGGACATGGAAAAAGCCGCTCATAAGCGGCTTCGGTAAGTCGCGCAAAAGCGCGGGCCTACTTCCGCCACCTCTCCAAGCTCATTCCGAACACCATATCGTAGAAAGAATTATATGCGACCACAAAACGAAGTCAAGGGGGCTGGTCGCCGCTCCCAGATTCCGCGCCTGCATAGCACAGCCCCGCCTTTTACGGCGGGGCTGTGCGAAAAACAAGGTATACGTTGCGATTACTCGCGCCCGTGCGAGACATCTGAGCGGATCCTTTCTATCGTCTTTGACGCCGCTTCCTTGCCGCCAAGCCCGAAGGCAAGACCGAAGGCGAGCGAAAGCGCGATAACAAGACCCATGAAGAGCGTCTGGATAAGCGCAACACCGACGCCCAATTGGTTGAGCGCGGCCATGATCGCGAAAATCCATATCGCCCACTTCGCGACCGCACCGGCAAGATTTGCCGCCGTCACGCCCGCAGCACGCGCAGAACCTGTCACCACATTCTTCACCACATCCGCCACGATAGCGGCGATGATAAGAATGAGGACCGCCACGAACACATGCGGCAGGAAGCTTACAACCTGCTGCAAGAATACCGTGACGCGGACGAGTCCGAGCACTTCGAGGGCTGTGATGAGGAACACGATGATGACGAACCACTTCACAAGCTCACCCAAAAGACGCCCGACGTTCAGGCTGAATCCTGCACTCTTCACGGCGTCATTGAGACCCGTTGAACGGAGCGCATCATCTACGCGGAGTACCGCAACCACCTGCTCTATCACGCGCGCGAGGATCATCCCGACCACCCAACCGATGACGAAGATGACGACCGCGGCGATAATAGCAGGGACGTAATGCACGACGGTAAGCCAGACATCATTGAATGAGGCCTGTAGCGCACCCGCCGTTTCTGCAACTATCATAGGAAAAATAGCTATAACACTGGTAATGGGTAACAATTATTTCGACCTTGGTATGCTTCATGATACCACGCAATGCCCGGCATTCCGGGGCAATACAGGGCTCGTGTGGATAGAAACATGCCTCTATCCAGGGCTTAAATCAAAGGAGCACGCCGCGGTTCACGAGCACATGGTGCGGGAAATCTATGGTCTCCCGCAAAAGCCTGTCGCGTATCGTAAGCCGATAGCGGAATTCCGGCGTAGTAAACGCCGCGTAGCGTATTTCCGTTCCAAATCTCGGCTCCAGCGTTCGCATGGCGCTTTCCAAGCGTTTCTCGTTTAGAGAATCGCCTGCGATCAAAAGCTCCAGCGGCCGGGATGGATCGCCAATGAGCGCCCCGGAGACGATGACCGCCGAGAGCCGCCCGCTGCCGCGCAGCGCCTTTTCAATATCTTTGTATTGCGTAGGAGAAACTTCGTTCACGAATACGGACAGCGCCCGCGCATGCACGAATGATGCGTCGAGGGACCACACTGTCTCTGTGCGCGCCTTCTTTTTGCCCTTCCTTTGTTTTTGTGCCGCGCCGACTACCGGTGCACGCTTTCCCTTCTTCAGAATTCCCAGTCGGCCCAGCTCAACGGAATCCGCAGCGGCGGCTTGAGGGGTCACGCCGGCGCGTTTTGCTATCTCGGGCACAGACATTGCGATCTCGGGATTCGTCACAAAAAGCCGAAGTGTGCGTGCGAGGGACGTGCTGTTAAGCAGCTCTGCAAGGAAATCCTTTGCCATGCAAAGATTGTACCAAACTCTGCAAGTGCTTGACCAAGTACTCGCGCGTGTGTTCTTGTGAGCGCGACGAGAGGCCGGAGCGCGCACGCGCTCCGGCCTTTGTTTCCCGAACCCTTCCCAAGCCGGCGGGGCAACCTTGAAATGTTATTTCAAGGTTACCTTTCCGCCGGCTTCTTCTATTTTCTTTTTCCACTCCGCGGCGTCCTCCTTCTTTACACCCTCTTTAAGGACTGAGGGCGCGCCGTCGATGAGATCTTTCGCCTCCTTGAGGCCAAGGCCAAGCACTTCCTTCACCACCTTGATGACGGCAACCTTTTGCTCGCCGGCAGAGGTTAGCTCGACGGTGAATTCATCCTGCTCCTCGCCGCCTCCCGCAGCAGCGCCCGGCGCCGCGACGGCGACCGCCTGCGCAGAAACGCCGAATTTCTTTTCGAGAACCTTCACGAGCTCATTGAGCTCAAGTACGGTCATCTTCTCTACTTTCTCCACCAAATCTTTGAACTTGGAGGGAACCTCCACTTCCGCACCCGCGTCCGCCGCGGGGGTTTCTTTTACCTCTTCCGCGGGAGCCGCTGCTTCCGCGGTCTGTGTGCTTTCATCTGACATAAGAATCTGTTTGATTATCGCTCTTCCTAGAAGCTAGGAGCTAGCCCCTAGAAGCTTATTAATGCTCCTTTTCCGCAATCGCATTGAGCGCCACGGCCAAGCCCTGGATGGGGCTGTTTATGACGTTCACGAACATACCCCGGAGCGTCTGCATGGGCGGAATAGTCGCTATTTCCGTCATTTCCGATTGCCCGACCAAGCGGCTCTCGAACAAGCCGCCGAGAATGTTCAGTTTGCCCGAGAACTTATTTCCGAATTCGTGCACGAGCCGAGCCGGCGCCGTAACATCGCCTGCCGCGCCGCCGGCCTTCGCCGGCGCATCGGCGGACAGGTATGCGATAGCCACCTCTCCTTCCAACGGCACGTCCTCATGCTTGTGGCCCAATTTCTCGAGCGCGCGGCGAATGAGCGTTTTCTTCGCCACGAAGTAGCGAACACCCTCCGCTCGCAGCCCCCTTCGCACCTCCGATTCATCAGAAACGGAAAGGCCTGTGAAGTGGACGAAGACGGAAGAGGCCGCCGACTTGAACGCGTCCTCCAACTTTTGCACGAGTTCCGCTTTCTGCTCACGTGTTTTTGCCATACTGCTGTGTGCATTTCTGCTAATGAGGGCGCTGGATTCGCCTGGGTGGCGAAATCTCGACCTCGGCAAGCTCCGTACGGATTGAACCCCTCGACTGTGCTCGGGGACTCGCTTTCTCTGGCCCTATGGCGAGCAATCTAGCACGGATGCACACTGTTGGCATATTGACTCTACCATTTTGAAATGGTATAATTAAGATTGATGAAAGGAGGGACGTATGAATGCGAGGAGCTACGTTATCCCGCTGGAGGTGCTCAGGGCACTCTCCGGCGCGTTCGGGCCCGACCGCCTGCAAATGGCGGAGGGAATACTCCTCTGTCTCCTGTACGGAGACACGTTAAAAAAAGAGGAGTACGCGGGCGTTTCCGTCAGCGACGTCAGGAAAGTCGCGAAGGCGCATAATTTGCTTTCGTGACGGACACAGGGAGGCGTTGCCTTGATATTGCACCGGAGCCGGCATATCGGCTTCGGTGCTTTTTTAAAATAAGATGCGAGATGAATACTCGCGCGAGACACGCTTCGAGGTGCGTCCTTGAGCTGGGCGTACCACTATCTCAGCATCGCTTCCAGTGCTGCGGCTGCCTGCGCTTCCCTGCTCTTTCCCTGCTCATATACTGAAACGGCATACGTAATGCCCAAGCTCAGCGATATGAAAAGCATCATTCCTGCGGAGAAGCGAATAAACGATGCGAGTCCCGAGCGCATGCATTCATTGTACCGCCGCCCGCGGCGGCTTCAATAGAGCTGTGCACCGCGGCATGACGTAGCCCGCGCATTTACTTGCGTGAGGAAGATGGAACCTTTCCGCCCTCCCGCCGCGCTTTTGAGAGCCCGATGGCAACTGCTTGCTTGCGGCTCGTTACCTTCTTGCCGCTGCCGCCGGAGCGCAGCTCGCCGCGCTTATACTCGCGCATCGTTTCCTTCACTTTGCGCTGCGCCTTTTTTCCATATTTCCGCGCCATGCGCGAACACTACCCTCTTCCCCATGCATGTACGATGAATCCCGCCCCCCTACTCCGGCTGGTACACCCAGGGTACGACGCGGAAATTTTGATGCGGCGGCTCTGCGGAACCGTCTGAGAAGTACGCGAGGAAATCGTCCTTGTGGCCGTCGCCGCCGCCCTCCCAGAGCGCGAAAAATAATGTGTCTCCAGGGTGCACGTCCTCCGGTAATACGAGTATGACCGTTTTGGCGAGGCCTATCCCTAAGTGGGTGAAGCCGTGGTTCGACACGGTCATTTTAACCTCTTCTGCATTGCCAACCTCTCCTTTGAACACATACCCCCAGCGAGTTTTTCCGAGGCTCACGAACCGTGAAAGAAGCTCGCACTTTCCATCACCCGGGTCAAACGGCACCGGTGCATCTCCCGCCGCGAGCAGATTGCTGCGCTCGCCGCAATAGATGCCCGCCTCGGGTAGCGCAGCGCTGTTTGGCTGGCCGGGCGTCCCCCACACTTCGCCGCCGTATCCTAAGATCGATGCCGCATAACTGTCGTTGCGCTGCCAGCTTGAAGGACTGGTTCCATCTGCTGCCCCCTGTTTTCGTTCCATCGAAAGGGGGGCCTTCGCGACGACCCCTGTTGTCGCGATGCTTCCGATTTCTGCAAGCGCCGCACCTTCGCACCAGCCGCCGCAAGCGGCAACCTCGGGTGTCGAATCCAAAACGCGTACCCCGCCGCCTGCCGCATTCCACAGCAGGGATAGCTGCTCACCATCAACAGAAAGTGCTTCAAATGGCACGACTACTTTCTGGCCCGTAAAAACAAATTTGCGCTCCTTCCCGCTCACCTCAGTCGAGGAATGCGGGATGATGGCAAGCGCGCCATGTGCCTGCACAATGCCGGTGAGTTGTATGGGCGCGCCGCCTGTGCGCGAGATGGACAGCTGCGATACATCAAGCTCCTGCTCGGTTGTGTTCAAAATTTCTATCCATTGATTTTGCGGCACGATAACGCGATTCACACTTGAGATCCATGAGCCACCCCAGCCGACCTCGTTGATAACAAGCGGTTGCGTCTCCGCCCGCACCTCCTCGACGTGCGAAACGGGCGAGCGATTGCCTGCGGCATCATAGGCAACGAGCGCGAGCGTCGTCGTCGCGCCAAACTCTATTTGTATCGCCTGCTCAGAACCCTGTACGATTTCTCCCTCCTCTCCGTTTACGACAACGGCATAGCTCGATGCCGAGGGGAGAAGCTCCCACGATACCGTCACCTCGTCGGTAGGAATGAGGCACCCGCCTACCGCAAGCGAGCTTCCGCACTCGACTACGGAGAGAGTCGGCACCTCCGGTGCCGTAAGATCGATGGTTATCGAAAGCGGCAGCGCATCACTCTCCTTCTCCCCGACCCGCGCCACAAAAGAAAGCTCGTGCGTACCCTCCTCCAGGTCAAGCGGCAGCGTCCAGTCGCCGGCGTCATCTGCTTCCGTCTCATATGAATCTTCACCATGCCGCACCGTTATTGCAGCATTCGGCGTCGAGGTTCCTATTACGCTGAAGGATGCATTCGCGAGTGCGTCCCCGTCCGTCGGTGAAAGAATGGCAATGGGAACGCTCTCTTCCGCCTCGCTTGATACGGATTCTTCCGCCTCGTCCGGCTGTTGAACAACCGGCGTCGGAGAGCCCCCGCCGCTTCCATGCAGAGGCATGATAGGCGGCTCGCTCGGCTGCGGAGTACTTTCTTGGTCCGTTGTCTCGGGCTGAGGCGTCTCAGACGGAGGAGGCGCGGGCGGTGGTTCCGGCGACTGTGGAGGTGGAGGTGGCGCTACATCGGACGCAAAAGCGAGCTGTGATGCGCCCTCTCCTGACAAAGTATTACTCGTTTCGGTTGATTGTATGTCGGGTTGGTCTGACTGGGGTTGAGGCGATGCAATAGCGAGCGCTGCGGCCGCGCCTTGCGCCGATGCAGAAGATAGCTCGGTCGAGAAGATGTGTGCGAGAGCATCACCTATGATCCGTGCCGCAGCTCCTGCGGCGCCGTATGCGCGCTGCGCCACGGCACCGGTTGTTTGCAGCACCGCAAGAGCCGTACTTGCGAGTGGGTCGCCGACAACAAATCCTGCATGTTGCACTTTTTGAGCAAGTGTCATCGGCGGCGGTGTAAAGCATCCATTCGATGGCGCAGCTGTTTCTTCTGCAACCAGACGGGCGAGCTCGTGCGAAATATCGTCGACAATTCGCGCTGATGCGCCCGCAAGATACTCGCCGCTGAACGAATGACCTCGCCACAGCTCGTCGACATCAGGATTTAAGACAGGTATCAAAATATTCGCGTCCAGAGGCGGCAGCGATCCATACATGGCCGACCACTCCCTCACCTTGTTCACAAGATTATCGTTTGCGGATGTCAGATACGGGCCGCTGCCCGCGACACGGCTTGCGGGAGTAGCTAGGTTGTAAATCGAGATGGACTTGCGCGGCACGCCATTTTGCACGAGGTAGTCATACATCTCATTGGTATAGAACGTTCCCTGTGAATGCCCGACAAGCAAAATCTTCCGTGTTTTGACCTCGGAGTGTATCTGACGAAGTATCGTATCCCTATCATAGTTACTCACCGGCTTTCCAATCGCCTGTGAGACCGCCTGAACCAAATCAGCCGCCCCCGCAAGATGAGAGGGGTTGTATCCATTCAGCATCTTCACACCACTTATCGTACTTTTTCGTTTAAACTCTTCGATGAGAAAAAACAAATCATCACGCGCTTTTTGTTCATTGGTAAAGATGCCATTTACGTACACGACAGAAAACCCTATGTCCTGGCAATGCTGCTCCGTTGCTGTACTCTCCAACAAACCTAAAGGAACTAGCAAGAGTGGGACAATCAATAAGGGCGTAGCCTTGCATTTGTAAAGACCTCTATGCATGAACTAGAACACTACGTCACAATTCTCCAGCTCACTTGCTGAAAACGTAGTCTGAAACTGTGTGAGTTGCAGATATCTGAGATTCCGCTCCTGTGTGTTTCGAACTAATTCCTCAACCTCATTCTTAAGTGACGTTATGTCGGAGATACTTTCACTCTCAACGTTTTCATATATGCAACCAAAGGCTCTCCCGATTTGTTGAGTTGCGGCAACCCAGCTACTCTTGTTAATGACCAGGTTCAACTCCTGCTGCAGCGCCATCGCATACTGCAGCATCGCGGCACGGATTTTCGGCTCGTCGGGGTAGCGCTCGAAAATAGCCAGTTCTACGTCATCGCGAATCCCGTTCTGATTCACATCAATCCCCTCAATGGTGGCATTAGCCGCTGACGGGTCCGGATGTGGTGGTAAATACGTACCCATCACGTCGTCGAGCGTTATGCGCTGCGACTCGATAAATGCTACTGTCTCTGCCGTGCGCTGCTGTTCAGCAACGGCCGGTATGCGGTAGATAACTAACGCGACCAACAAAAGAAGTGGAATAAGCGCGGCCCAAAACCACCACCGTTTATAGATTGGTCTGTATTCTCGCAGGTGCTCTCCTAAGGTTTCTTCTGTTGCTGCCGCATCAAATTCTTCCTTCATGAATTCGATTGTAGCACTGCGCTTTTCTGCAAGACATCTTTTTCCCCCACCCTGTCCACATCGTTATCCACCCCTTTTTCCACAGGCTCAAATGTCTCATATTGCACATCTTTCTTCGCAGCTGCGGCAAGGTCTATGAGGTTATTCTTGGAGTCAATGAAATGCCTTGCATCCTCGTATGCCAGTATTGCTCGCTCAGGCCGTGAGGCGACGTAAAAGTCGAAATAGCTCGAATAGGGATAGCCGTCCAGGAAGTGCTGCGCAACCTCCACGTCCTCTATGCCATGCACTTTCCATTCCGGCATTGCCAACGAAAGGGGGTTCAAATGCACGTATGCAAAAAGCCAGTTGAAATGTGCATCGGTGTCTACATGACTGCTTTTGAATCGCCCTTGATACAAAGTGCCGCTGTGCCCGTATTTAAGGTTGAAGTACATTGAATACCCCGTGCACAATTTGCGCATAAACTTGCTTATGCCCTCCGGCATCCTTTGGCGCAGAATAAGATGGAAGTGATTGGGTAACAGAGAGTAAGCAAGAATATCCACAATCCTCTCATCTGACCCCTCTTCCTCAAACAACTTTACCAAGGACCGTCCTTGGTATTTGTTAAGGACATTTCCGGCATCGATGCGTTCGGTGGAGTTTGCGAGGAGAAGTAAGACCTGAAAACGTTGAAAATCGCGTTCTTCCAAAAAGATGGGGTTTTTGTGGGCCCCACGGTTGAACACATGATAAGTCTCATCCTCCATGAACGGAACCATCCTTTCCATCACGTTATTTTACCAAGGACGGTCCTTGGTATTTTCCTGAGTTGAAAACACTGTGTATAACCTATCCTACAGTACCGATAGAAATACCAAGGACCGTCCTTGGTATTTTGCTCTTGGTATTTTCAACTTTACCAAGGACGGTCCTTGGTATTTTTTGGTTTTTGGGGTGGTATTGAGTTTAGCTTTATAGCCAACTTGACTTTTTAGCCCTCGAGGGCGGCGAGGAAGGCGGGGTCGGTTTCGACGAGACCCGGCGCTTCACGACGAAGTTGTTCTACGATTTCGGCAGCCTGTTCTTCATTCCCAATGAGAAATTCGGCTTTGGCAAGATCATAAAGCGCCGGATAATTCTCGGCCTCGAACCGTGCGACATCGCGGAGAAACACTACGGCATTTTCCCAATCTTCTGTAACGATGTAATAGCGGGCCGCACGGCGCGCGGTATTAAGGTCCGGCTTATAGAGCGGCAGGGCCGCATCCGCCCATTCTTTCGCAGACTCGTGGTCCCCCATCGTCTGATACAGCGTCGCGATGACGAACCGCGGCTCAGCAAGCTGTGGAACTGTTTCGGCATATTCAGCAAGTTGAGAAATAGCAACACGATAATGTTCGCTTTTCTCGACGCTCACCTGCGGCAGCGCGTCCCCTTTGCGGATAGAGATATTGGCTAGAAGATACTGGGGCTGAATACGCTTCGGGGAGAGTTCCACCGCCCGCTCTATTACGGAGCGCACCAATTCTTCTGTGGGCTGATCTTCCGGCGGCGCCATGTCCAAGACGTGCGCGTAGTACACGGCTGTGCGCGCATCGTACGGATATTTCCCGAAGTTGTGCGCGAGAATGTCGCGCGCCGTGCGGTAGGCAATAAGCCGCTCCCCGCCCTCGAGCATCACCGCCTGCCGCTCGGTGTACATCTCATAGAGCTGGTAACCGTACTCCATGTCGGCATAGGTGCCAAGCCCGAAGCCGTGTTCTATCGCCTCCTCAAACTCTCGGATATCAAAAACGTGATACGTATACGCGCGTGCAAGCGCCATGTTCGCGCGGAGCGGCTGGATGGAAACCGGTACTATAAGAAGCGCGATAAGCGCAGCTGCAGCTATGGGAACACTATGCGGCACTCTTGGCAGAGGCAGCGCAGAGGAGCTCGCCACCCCTCGTGCGGCGCGGAGCGCCGCAAAGAGCGCGACGAGGAGCCAGAGCGTAGAAACAGTATCGAATACGAAGAAGTTCTGCACTGCGTAGACAATAATGAGCAGAAGCAGCAGTTTCCCCGCATACGATTCAACCTCGTGCTCGCTTCGCATCAGGTGATACGCTTCGCGCGCAACCGCGCCAATGAGCAGAAGATATAAGAGAAGTCCAAGGATGCCGTACTGCACGAAATAGTCCAGAAATGCATTGTGCGTTCGATCAAACCACTCCTCTACGATAGCCGTCGGGTCGTACACCTCGTTAAACAACACCCGGATGTGCTCCGCCCCAACGCCGACGATGGGTCTCTCAAGCGCCTCGCGGCCGACGTTCTCCCATATAAAGAGGCGGCTCTCAACGGTCGCGTCTTCGGTTGAGATGGACGCAAGGCGGCTGACCGGTTCAAACGGTACGCGCGCCAGCTCGCCGCGAAACGCTACAAAAAGTCCGGCAAGCACAAGAAGGCCGACTATTCCGTAGCGCGCGTATGAGCGATACTTCCCCTCCCCGCTCCAAGCGAGATAGAGAAGTGCAATAAAGCCCGCAGTGATGAAGGCAAGAATAGTGCCGCGCGTCGCGGTCGCGAACACGGCTGCGAGCTGAAGGCCGGCGCTCGTGTAAAGAAACGTTCGCCACCTGCCATACGAATCACGCGCGAGGATGAGCGTAAGGAAAAACGCCATCCCGAGGTATGCGGCCAGGAACGCCGCGTTCCCGAGCATCCCGCTGACGCGGCCATGCGCCTCCGGCACGAGCGGCCAATCGAGTCCGGAGAGGCCCTGGAGCCATTGCAGAAGCGCCGTGAATGCCACCAGCGATGCTGTTATGGCGACCCACTTCAGCAAGCGGGAGAAAAAGTGATCATCCGCCCAGAGAAGAATAAAATAGAAAAATACGACTACCGCAGTGAGGGTTAGAAGGCCGTCACCGCGGTCGAATACGGACCAGAAGCTGTGGTAAAAATCTATGCCTAAGAGAGACGTCACGTACGCAACCGCGAGCAGTGCAGCCGGCAGCAGTACCACATAAGAATACCAAGGACCGTCCTTGGTATTTTTAAGCCATGGGAGGAGACGGGACCAGTAGAAGTGGCGGCCGGAGAGAACAAGCGCCACGAAGACGGCGAGCGCGAGAATGAAATCAGCGCGGAAGAGAACCGTCTTCGGCGTGAGAAAGGGATACAAAAGCCCGTCAAAAAAGACGAGTGGCAGTATGGCCGGGAACAAGAGCAGGTATGGAAAGACCCGCTCCAGAAATTTGATCATAGAATCACCGCGCCGGGGGCTCCCTCATGAGAGAGTTCTTCTATTCTCTTCCATAGCGCGGCAGCTTCTTCTTTTCGATCCGTTGCTTCAAGCCATGCCGCTTTCACCTGCAAGACAGAAGCGGGGTTCCGGAACTGCGCTTCCGCGTCAGCAAAAAGCCTGTCTATCGTGTTCGTTTCTGCAGGGAAATGATTCGTCAAAAATCTCAGGTGAGCGACCCAGTACTGGTCTATATGCGGTTGGGCTTCCACGGCATTCGCGTATGCGACGCGCGCCGTGTTCTTCGCCCCGAGCCGCTCCATGAGAACGCCCAGATTATGCCAGGCAAGACCCGTATGTTCGGCGTCAATTGCGAGCGCCTTGCCCAGGTATTCGTACGCTCTCTGTCCATCGCCGAGAAGCTGATATTGGTTGGCAATACCGACATAGAGCTGATAGTCGGTAACATCGGGACCGTTATCCTTCCCTATCATTTCCTCAAGCCGCGCTATCTCATCGCGCGCCCGCTTTTCCATCTCGCCGCCGTCAGCATGAGAACTTTGAAAGGACCACGAGGATACCGTATCGCCGCGCGCTATCGAGAGTGGATGTTCGCCTGCAGTCCCGCTCATGACAAGCCAAATTGCTCCCGCTACTACGACCACTGCCGCAACGGCGGCGATCATTTTTAGTGAATTGGTCATTTGCATATGGCGGGGAGTATACCCTAAATAGCTTCTAGCTTCTAGGACTAGGTTCTAGGAAACCGAGGAAAACGGGAAGCGAAGCCCCCTCAAATTACCAAGGACCGTCCTTGGTAATTTCTTTCTACCAAGGACGGTCCTTGGTAGAAGCGGTCCTTGGTAGAGGCAATAGCGGCTGTGAGCTTCGAAGGAGGCAACACAAAACCGCCCCGTACGGGGCGGTTTTGTGTTGGGGTTTTACCCCCTGCCCTTCGACTTTGCTCAGGGCCAGCCGGATCGTTCTCCTCCGGCCGGAGTCAACTCAAGAGAGAGTTGAGGACTAAGGCGTACACGTCGTGACGGTACCGAACTGACACTGACGCGTGTCGTTGTCCATGTCCTTCACGAGGTAACCGTTCGTCCAGTCAGTCGTGGTCGTGCTGTGGCTCGTTGCCGAGCGATCAGACCAGACCATGTTCTGACCAGCGTGGAGCGCAGAGGCTGCCGCGTTCGCAACTTCGGACGTGTCGTCCGTGAAGCGGATCGTTAGGTCATCCCCTGCGTTACCCCAGCCGGATACCGAGCTCGCACGAAGCTCGTAGGTCTTCGTGGAACCAGCGCCGATCTGCTGTGCCTCACCGATGGTGCAGGAAGCGTCCGGACAGATCGCGAGGGTCGTGCCGGATACGTTCACTGCAGAGTCGTTGATCTGCACGTTGGCACCGCCGGTTATGTCGTGGAGTGTCCATCCGGTGATGGTCACGCCAGTCGTCGTGATCTCGAACGAGATCTCACGCCAATCGATGGCACCAGCCGCATCAGCCGTCATGGTGAACCGGTAGAGGCCTGTGCCGGCCGCGACCGTGTTACCCAATCCAGTCGTGGTGCGTGCCAAGACCGGAACCGAGCGCTTCACGTACTTCGTGCCGAAGCCCGAGTTCGCGGCCGAGTTCACATCCGAAGATGCGAGCGACGTGTAGGCGTTGCCTGCCGCGTCGATGGCCTTGAAGCCCTCGTCAGCGTCGAGAAGGACCGAGATCGCCGCGCCCGACTTCGCGCCGGAAGTCGTCGTCGGTACATCAACGTATACGTCGAGGTCCGCCGAGTCGTTCAGAGGCACGTAGAAGGTAAGGCCGGTGAAGGTCGCCGTCGCGTGCGTCTGTGCGCCCGAAGAGAGCGCGAGAGAGCGAGTGACGGTCTGTTCCGCACCAGACTGATCCTTGTACTTGAGGGTGACGTTCGCAACCGAGGTCGCGGCGTCAGCCGGTACCTTGACCGCTACTTCCTGGACCGTGTAGCTCGAGTTCGCCGCAGCGAAGTCGAACTTGCCGACATGCACCATGGTGCTGCCAGCGATCACGTTCGTGTTGACCGGCGTGCCAGGGTCACGAGTGACCGTGAGCGTGCCGCTTCCGATCGTGATGGTCTGGAGCGTTAGGTCCGAACCAATTGTTGTAGATTGGCCCGTCGTCGCGCCCGTACCGCCCGTGGTGTCGTCAAGATCCACGATGATCGTGCCTGCACCTGCGCCGGACTTAATGTTCGCGTAGATGTCGATGACCTTCGTCTGCGACGCGCCCATGGCGAGGTTCACGGAGAAGGTGTTCGCCGTCGACGGCGAGGACTTCGCCGTGCCGATCTGCTGGCCCGTAGCGTTGTCCACGAGACGCAGGTCGGTGATAGAACCTGATTCCGTAGACGAGAGGTTGAGGACGATGGTGTTCACGTTCACCCCCTCGACGGAACCCGTGGAGAGCGTGAAGGAACCGAGACGGGCGTTGTTGGTGCCCGCGACCATCGTCTGGTCGCCGTAGCCGGAGAACTTCGTTCCCGTCAGCGTCGAAGACGAGACCGTGAGCGAGTTACCCTCGACCTCCGCAATGGCAGACGAGATGCGGTCGCCGGAGCTGATGCCCTCGGTGTCCGCAACCGCGACAGATACTCCTACGTTAACCGTGTCACCGTTGGAGTAGTTCGCACCTGCCGTCGTCTTAGCATCGCCATAGATCTCAACGATGGCCGTCTGGCCTGCGGTGAGAATCATAGACGATCCAAGTGAGATCGTTGTGCCTCCTTCCGCAACATCGGCGGTGGAGCCAACCTGCGTGCCGTTGAGCATGATACGGACGTTGTCCATACCTGCACCTGCGGTCGTATCTACGTCAACCGTAAGCTGTTCGATCTTGAGGTTGTCGCCAGCTGCACGGAACTCGAAGCGCCCCCAGAGGACGTTCGTTGCGCCGACCGCGACGTTTCCTGTCGGCGAGTTAGCCGCCTTGACGACCGAGAGCGATACGCCCTCTATTTCGTTGGCGGTAACCGTCGACGGTGCGCTCGGCTTCAGAGGCTGATTCAACTCCGTGTCCACGAGATGGATGTCCGTCCCGCGGCGGATCTGGAAGTCGAAGTTCTTGCCCGAACCGGCAACAACATCCGCAACGAGACGAATTTCATTGCCGCCCGTCGCGAGGCGAACAGGCGAGCCCGAGAGATCGAAGACGACCTTGCGGCCGGAGATCTGCTGGACATTGCCAACTTGCACGCCCTTCACGAAGAGCTTGAAGTTTTGGAACGCGCTGTCGGATGCCGTACCGCGGTTCTCAAACTGCACTGAGCGGAGATCCGCCGCACGGTTGTTGACCGTAAGCGTGTTCTGGAAGACGGTCGTGTCATCCGCCGGAGCGAATGTGCCGCCGTTAGGAGTCGTGGAACCCCATGTCGCCGTCGCGATAGTCGCGGACGAGATGAGGAAGTTCGTGCCCGTGAGCGGGAGCGAAACCGACGAATCAAGTGCGCCGGAAGCCGTCACGCTCGTGAGCTGGGCTCCGATCGTCTCGCCGCCCGAGCTGCCTCCAAGGTCTGCGCGAAGCGAGACCGTTACCGAGCCGCCCGCAGGGACTTTGAAGATGCCACTCGCGTCATTGAAGCTGATGACAGAGCTTGAGATACCCGCAGGATCAGTGAGGCGCGCGCCGCCCTGGTACATGTACACGTTGCCAAGCGACGAGTCCGTCGAGGCACCCGTCCGGTTGAACGAGAGGCCCGTTACCGAGATCTCGGAAGCCGTCGGGTTCGAGAACGTGAGCCGCATGAGCTCACCGATACCCTGGCCCTGCACGAGCGTGCCCGCCGTCGGGTTGTCCGATGCGAGCATGACCTTGAGGCCGTTGCCCGTTACCGGAGGAGTACCCGTGCCGCCGCCCGGAGGCGTTGTGCACATCGAGTTCGCCTTCGCGCGAGTGATGGGACCCCAGTACCCTGCAGTCGGCGAGATGCCGTTGGCTGCCTGGAACTTGGAGACCGCCGCGCGCGTCAGCGCACCGAAGTACGACGTTTCGTTGCCCGGAGAACCAGCGCCGCTTGCCGCGACCTGGAAGCCGTTGTTATTAAGGAATTTCTGAATTTCCATGACTTCGCCGCCCGAGTGTCCCACAGTGTGGTCACGCGTGAAGGTGAAGCATGCGCCGCCGGTCGTTCCCGAACCAATCTGGGCCTGGAGCGCCGCGATCTGTGCGAGCAGTGCTTGGATCTGCGCCTGCAGGTCTGCCATCGTCTGCGCGCCCGCCGGTGTGGCGAAAGCGAACGAGAAGATGAGACCGAGACCGATCACAACTGCTGCGATATTTTTTGTTGCTAAACTCATATGTTTTGTTTGACCTTTGTAACCCCGAACGCTTCGCTTTCGCGATGCGCTCAAGATCGCATCCGCACCCTTTCGACGAAGGTGCATTTGCATTTGTTGTGTGCCACGGCGCGAACCGTGACAACTAATAACTTGCTAGCCCGCCTCCTAACTTCTAATAGATGAGAGAGCAGGGGTAGCAACAAGAATGTAGTACCGAGTTTCGTTCGTGCATCCATTACCGTACGTAGCAGCTATTCGGAAGGTGATCCTTTTTTTCCGGCCGGATCAATGCGGCCGTTCAGCACGAGCGTGTCGTGCTGCGTCATGCGCTTTTCATATCGCATTCGTTTTTCCCACTATTCAAATGTCAACGAACACCGCACGCAGACATCGCTGAGCTTGCGGAAACGCGCCTCACCACTACGACGGGCGAAGACGCATTCCTTACGATTATACATCAGCTGTGAATGAGCGCAGTACAATGCGCCACTGTGTCTTTGTGGATAACTGGTGAACAGAAAACCGCCTGGCTCAGGCACATTTCCCGCTCCAGCTATCCTCATGAGAATAGCTCGACAGGCGGGTAAAGTCAAAGGTGAACGAGCCACCCGGGACGAGGCAAGAGAGCCAAAATCAAAACAGGGTGCTCTCGTCGCCGAACGGCAGCAGCATAACTACGCGGGCCTGTGTCCGATAGGATTTACGTCGCTTTAGCGAGCGAGTATTGGCTCCAGCGCTTCGCGCCACTCTTTCGGACAAGACCAGATTGGACAAGGGTCGCGAGCTCCCGCTGTATCATTTTTTCGCTATACTCGGGTAGATTCAAGGATATCTCTCTGATTCCGAGCGCGTTCCCACTTGCAAGAATGTCCAATATACGGGTAGCACGGTCCGACTGTCCTTTTGCACTATCTGAAATTGTAACGGACACTTGTTTGTCCGTTTGTACTTCCCCGTCCTTTACGCTGATCGGGCGTTCTATAGGACGCTGCGGTGAAGAGCGTATCGCACGCGGCGGCGGTACGGGCCTTGGATTCAGGGTATCGCGGCTTAAGGAGAGGTCATCTGCGAAAACTGACCTTTGGGCACTTGTGAGATAAACGCCGAGTTCATCCAGTGCGGCGACCACTGTTTCGGCGTTTGCAACGGACACAAATCCTCCCACGGTGGAGAGGCGTGTGAGCGATATAAGCTCCCGTATGAGCGCTTGCGCTTCGTTGTGCGTCTCTGAGCCAGATGCACGGAAGCTCCGACGCAGATCCAAAAGGACGTGGAGAAGCTGGGGCGCCATCCTTCTTAGAGCTATTCGCAGCGGCTCATTCGCGTCCACATGACCCGTCACCAGAAAGAGCGCGGCTACAATGCGCTCCGCCCTTCTGTACGCATTCTCACCCGCAATGTTCCGACCGAAAGGGGTCGTCTTGACCGTTTGTTCGTCGGAAAATATGGGGAAATTTTGTACTGTACCCGTGTCCTTTACACTGTCCGACACGTTGGCTCCCGCTGTCCTTTGGGTGACCGATTGGCTGCCGGATGGCATATGGACACATTATACATAAAAGACACACCACGCAAAACTTCAGGTCTAAACCTAATACACATCAAACATCTTAATTTCCAGACCCGGGAGATGGCCGCTGTTTTGAGTTGCGAATTTGGTGCTTGGAATTTACTCAGCGTTTTGTGTCTCAAATTTCGCACTTTCCCAGAGGTGGTATCATTCCCCTATATTCAATCCGGTAAAGATACGACATACATGGCACGACACAAACGAAAAAAGAACGCGAAGAAGGAGCGCGAGGATACTGAGTGGGAGAGCCCCATATCCTCCGAGGCGCTTCGGGGGGTCGCTGCGATACTTCTCGCCGCGCTTGCACTCTTCCTCATTCTTGCGGCGCTCGGCCTCGCGGGAAACGCGGGGACATTCATCTACGAAGCACTGACGGCGCTCGTCGGCATCGGGTATCTTCTCTTGCCTCTCTCCCTCTTCCTGCTCGCCGTGGTGATTTTCCGCTCCTTCGAGCGCGCACTCAGTGTCGTACAAATCGGCGGTACCGTAGTATTTCTTTTCTCCACGCTCGCGCTGGTGAGCGTAGCGTTCGAGGGGCAAGGAGGCATCATAGGCGGCGTTCTCGCCGCATCGCTCATATCGCTCTTCGACACTGCGGCAACGACGGTATTCCTGGTCGCCTTCGCGCTCGCCTCGCTCATTATTGCATTCAACGTGCATCTTGGCGCACTTGCGGCATCGCTGCGGTCGCGCACGGCCGGCTCGGGGGACGCGCCCACCGTTGAGAGCGTACAGATAGGCGGGCTTACGGCAGAGAACGAAGAAGAAGACGAGGAGGAGGATACCGTGGAAAAAGAGGATGACGCGCCTCAGGAGGAACCCGCTGCGCCGCGCGCGCCGGTCATTGCGCGCGCGGCACTGGAGAGCGACGAGAGCGGCGGCTTTCCCATCATCGCCGCGGAAGGCCGCGCGTATACGCCGCCGCCCCTTTCGCTTCTCGGTAAAAATAAGGGGCGGCCGGAAGTGGGCGACGTGAAGGCCAACATGAACATCATAAAGCGCACGCTGCAGAATTTCGGCATTCAGGTGGAGATGGACGAAGTGTCCATCGGGCCGACGGTAACGCGCTATGCCATGAAGCCCGCCGAAGGCGTGCGCCTCTCTAAAATCGTCGCGCTCCACTCCAACCTCGAGCTCGCCCTCGCTGCCTCCCCGGTGCGCATCGAAGCGCCCATCCCCGGCAAGTCGCTCGTCGGCGTGGAGGTTCCCAACATATCCCGCACGACGCTCGGGCTCGCTCCCCTCCTCTCCGACAGCGCGTACACGCAATCGGACAAACCGCTCCTCCTTGCGCTCGGCCGCTCCATAACCGGACAGCCCCACTTCGCGGACCTTGCGCGCATGCCGCACATGCTGGTGGCCGGCACGACCGGCGCGGGCAAATCGGTCGTCATACACGACTTCGTTCTCTCGCTCCTCTACCGCTGCGGCCCGGAGCGGCTGCGCTTCATCATGGTGGACCCGAAGCGCGTCGAGCTGACGCTCTACAATTCCATTCCCCACCTCCTTACGCCCGTCATCACGGACGCCAAGAAGGCGATACTCTCGCTCAAATGGCTCGCAAAAGAAATGGAGCGGCGCTACAACATCCTTGAGGCGGAATCTGTCCGCGATATCGCCTCCTATCATGAAAACGTCGTCGCGCCCTCCTTCGCCGGCGCTTCAGAGGGGAAACCGTCGCAGGGAAAAAACGGCGGCCCCGTCGAAGCCATGCCCTACATCGTGGTCATCATCGACGAGCTCGCCGACATCATGCAAGCGTACCCGCGCGAGCTAGAGAGCGGCATTGTGCGGCTTGCGCAAATGAGCCGCGCCGTGGGCATTCATCTCATACTCTCGACGCAGCGGCCGTCCGTGAAAGTCATCACCGGCCTCATCAAAGCGAACATACCCGCGCGCGTCGCATTCCAGGTCGCTTCACAGATCGACTCGCGCACGATACTCGACTCCGGCGGCGCGGAGCAGCTCCTTGGCGCAGGCGACATGCTCTTCCTCTCGGGGGACATGTCGAAGCCGAGACGCATCCAAGCGCCGTACACCGGCGAGACGGAAGTGAAGAGGGTCGTGTCGTTCATCGCTAAGTCGAACGCCGGAATGCTGCCAAGCGAGATACAGCTTACCGAAAGCGGCGTCGGCGGCGGAACGGACGCTATTTTCTCCTCGCTCTCGGAGAGCGACGAGGACGAGGACGACCTGTACGGCGAGGCGAAGCGCGCCGTCCTGGAAGCGGGCAAAGCATCGACCTCATATCTGCAGCGGAAATTGCGCATCGGCTATGCGCGCGCGGCGCGGCTCATGGACATTCTCGAAGAGCGCGGCGTCATCAGCGCGGCGGACGGCGCAAAGCCGCGCTCCGTCGTGGGCGATGGAAACGCGGGACCGTCTTCCAGCGGAGCCGAGTCGGATGAATTCGCGCGAGAACCCGTAGAGGACGAAGAAGACGGCGGGTACGGGCGAGAGCGCGTATGAAGTACAGGACTCCCGGTATCGGGCAAATGGCGCGGGTAAAACAGTGCTCCGCTTCCAGCGCACACTCGCTCGCACCTGCCTTATGATCCCCTATCGTGACAGCTGGCTCGTGCGTCTCGCCATTCTCGCATTTTTCGCGCTTGCCATCGGATACGCATACTTTGAGGCGCGCGGCATGCTCTTCGGCCCATCGATAGCCGTCCCCTCTGAGGTGCTCACGACGGGCGAGCAATACACGGTCATTCGGGGCAAAGCGGAGCGCATAGCGGAACTGCGCCTCAACGGTATGGTGATTCCCGTGACGGAAGAGGGGGAGTTTGAGGAACCATACCTGTTGGCGCGCGGCGTCAACCGGCTCGTCCTCGACGCCGTCGACAAATACGGCCAAAACAAGCGCAGAGTCGTTACGATAGTGTACGCGCCGTCGGGCGCGACCCCCGTTTCGCCCCGCGCCACACCGTCGCGCGAGGCGGACGACGCATCGTCCACGCCTGAGGCGCTGGCGCCGGGCACATAAGAAGGTATACTTTTCTCTTATGGCTCCCGGCACAAAAAAGGCAAGGGTAGTAAAATCAACGGAGGCACTACCGGCTTCAGGCGCGCAGAATAAGGAAATAGAGCGCGCAATCTCGGAGATCAAGACAAAATTCGGCGACGAGGCGATAATGAAGCTCGGCGACCAGCCGAAAGTAGACGTCAATGCCATTCCCACCGGCTCCATAGGCGTAGATTGGGCGCTCGGCATCGGCGGCCTCCCCCGGGGCCGCGTCATTGAAATTTTCGGGCCAGAGAGCTCCGGCAAAACAACGCTCTGCCTTCATACCATCGCGGAAGCGCAGAAAAAGGGCGGCATCTGCGCGTTCGTTGACGCAGAGCATGCACTCGACCCCGAGTATGCAAAGAAAGTGGGCGTCAAGATAGAGGACCTTCTCGTCTCCCAGCCGGACACCGGCGAGCAAGCGCTTGAGATAGTCGAGAGCTTGGTGCGCAGCGGCAAGATAGACGTCATCGTCATTGATTCCGTCGCAGCGCTTACACCCAAGGATGAGATAGAGGGAGACATGGGGGCGCAGCACATGGGCAAACAAGCGCGCCTCATGTCGCAGGCCCTGCGCAAACTCACCGCCATTGTCTCCAAAACGAAGACCGTCGTCATCTTCATCAACCAGATACGCATGCAGATAGGCCAAATGTTCGGCAACCCCGAGACCACCACGGGCGGCAAGGCGCTCAAATTCTACACGTCGGTACGCATCGACATTCGCCGCATCGCGCAGATCAAGAAGGGCGACGAGGTGATGGGCGGCAGGCATCGCGTCAAGATCGTGAAGAATAAGGTCGCCGCGCCGTTCCGACAGACCGAGTTTGACATGCTTTACGGCGAAGGAATATCGCGCGAGGGCGAGGCACTCGCACTCGGAGAGAAGCTCGGCGTTATCGAAAAAGCAGGCACCGGGGCGTACTCATATGGGGAGACGAAGCTCGGGCGCGGCTACGATGCGGCACGCACATTCCTGCGAGATAATAAGCCCGTGTTAAACCAGCTTCTCAAAGACATTCGCGCAAAGCTCGCGGACGCATAATTTTCCAGAGCCGCCCTCTCTTTTTCGTACCGGTTCGCAGCGGCCGCATCGCAGGGATTCTCATGCGTGCGCGAATAGACAAATACCCGATTTCCACTAGAATGGCCGGCAATATCTATGCTTTCCTACAGCAACATAGCGCCGAAGCACATCATCGTCCTCGATGGAGAACCGTACGAAGTCGCCTCGACGAGCGGCGTGGTGAAAAAACAGCGGCAAAAGCCGCACAACACGGCGAAGTTGCGCAACCTGAAGACCGGCTCCATTGTCGAGCGCACCTTTACGCAGGCAGACAAGATAGAAGAGGCCGATGTCGTGACGAAAAAAGTAACGTTCATCTACACCCGCCCCGAAAAAGACGAGTGGTGGTTCCATGAGGCGGGCAATCCCGCAAAGCGTTTTTCAATAGGCGCACGCGTCATCGGTGACGCCGCGAAGTTTTTGGCACCCAATACCGATGTCGACACGCTCTGGTTCGAGGACTCCTTGATACAGGTCCGCCTGCCCATCAAGATGAACTTGAAAGTAAAGGAAGCGCCACCGAACGTGAAAGGCAACACGGCGCAGGGCGGCGTGAAGCCGGTCGTCCTGGAGACGGGCGCATCCGTAAATGTGCCCATGTTCATCAACGCCGGCGACGTAGTCCGCATCAACACGGAAACGGGCACGTACGTGGAGCGTGCATAACAGGAGCCGAACTCCCAGAACAACTGCGCAACTCTCTCCGGAACACCAGCTATGTGCATATTCGCGCGAATATGCACATAACGCGACGGCGTTACTCCACCGCATGCATGCGTATTCATGTGCCTACCGGCATACTCATTGTCGCGCGTCGTGATACACTTTTCACTAATGGAACTCGTTCTCTACGGAGGAATGTTCCTCGGCAGCGCCGCAATACTCTACCTCTCCGGCGAGTGGGTGGTGCGCGGGCTCATGCATCTGTCGCGCCACTTGGGAATCCGGGAATTCGTCGTTGCCTTTTTCGTCATGGCGGCGGCGGCCTCGCTGCCCAACCTCTTCGTCGGCTTAACGTCGGCGCTCTCCGGCGTGCCGGAACTATCCCTCGGCGACATATTCGGAAACAATCTTGTTGCCATGACGCTTGCGGTGGCAGCGGGCGTCCTCTTCTCCCGCCGCGGCAGTATCGAAACCCGCGGACGCACCATCCACACCTCCATGCTCTTCGCTGCCGCCGCAGCGATGCTTCCCGTTCTCCTTATAGCGGACGGCGAGCTGAGCCGCTTTGACGGCGTCATACTGATGGGGCTTTTCCTCATCTACATATATTGGCTTCTCGGCATGAGCGACCGGTTCAGCCGTACCTATAAACAATCCAAGC
>PFBM01000007.1:19470-27303 GCA_002773285.1 Candidatus Kaiserbacteria bacterium CG10_big_fil_rev_8_21_14_0_10_59_10 | reverse complement strand
CTTGGTATCGTATCCTCCGCCACGTTCTTTGCCGACCACTTCGGCGTACCGCTTGTTCTTATCGGCCTTCTCGTCGTCGGCTTTGGCGGCGCGCTGCCGGAAGTGTACTTCGCCATCGCCTCAGCGCGCCGAGGCGATACGAATCTCATTATGGGCAATATCATAGGAGCGGTGATACTGCCGGCCACGTTCGTACTCGGCCTGGTCGCCCTCATCCATCCGATACACGTGAACGGCTCCCAATTCCTGGTCGGGAGCCGCATTTTTCTCCTCGCGGCGGGCGCTCTCTTCTTCATATTCTCCGCAACCAGCAGGCGCATCGGCCGCGTAGAAGCCGTCATTCTCATGCTCGTGTACGTTGCATTCCTCGCATTCGCCTACCTCACTGCCGAATCCGGCGGCCTCTAGGAGAGGGTGCCACAAAAAGCGCGGCCGGAAGGCCGCGCTCATTCGCGCACAGGGCCTGCGCACTATTTCGCAATGTACGGAAGGAGCGCCATGAAGCGCGCACGCTTAATGGCCGCCTCGACCGCGCGCTGCTGTTTTGCCGTCAGATTCGTGCGCCGCCTTCCCATGATCCGGCCATGCGGATTAACGAACTGCTTCAAAAGATCCACGTCTTTGTAGTCAACGTGCCGTATATCGTTTTGCGTCAAAATGTTGTTCATATTGTTGCGTGTATTGCTTTTACTGTTCACTGTACTGATTGCATGTACCAACGAACTAGAACGGGATATCCTCGGGGTTAATGTCTTCCTTAGGATACTCTATGCCCGCGCCGTTGCCGGAGTCGCTCGCTCCTTCCGCCTCCGCCGCTTGCTTCCCCCCGCCGGCGCCGGCGCCCCGCGGACCGAACTGGACGCGATCCGCGACGACCTCGGTGCGATACTGCTTTTGCCCGTCTTTGTCCCAGCTGCGCGTCTGCAAGCGCCCTTCGATGAACGCCGCGCTGCCTTTCTTGAGGTATTGCGACACCGTGCCTGCCTGGCGACCGAACACGACGACGTTGTGGAAATCCGTTTGCTCCTGCTTATTGCCGTCGCGGTCGCGGAACACCCTGTTCGTCGCGATGGAGAAGTTCGCCACATTCATGCCGCTTGGAAGCGCGCGTAGCTCCGGATCGCGGGTGAGATTGCCGTACAACATTACTTTGTTCAAATACATAGATCCACTGTAGCATTCTAGTCGGCGGTGAGCACGTCGAGTGCTGCGTCGAGCTGCTCTTCCGATACCGGACCCTTCTCGGCCGCTTCGCCGCGCCGCACGCTGGAGCGGATAGTGTCGGTCCGCTTGACCTCGCGCAATGTCGGCGCCTTCATTTTTGCGCGTGTGTCTTCGCGGACCGTACGGAACACCAAAGAACGAATGATGTCTTTCTCGTTCTTGACCGCATGCGACACTGCTTTCGCGCCCTCGGTGGTTACCTCGAATTTTATCCAGCCGAAGTGCGCTCGGTCGTAGCGCGTGCGCTTTCCGTTCTCCCGAACCTCTATTTGATACGCCAGTTTCAACAGACTCGGTGCGCCTTCCGCAATGAACGAGCCGCCCGACTTTTCGATCGCTGCGCGGATGCCGCCCACCACCTTCTCCACCTCCTCATCCTTGACCGTCGGGGCGATATGATAGCCGACTTCGTACACGCGCAGCGCGTCCTCAACCGCCTCCGCCGTTGTTTTCTGCTCTGTTTCAGCCACAGCTTCTGCCATAACCCGCGCACTGTATCACAAAGGCGATAGCAGGGGCAATAGCAGCGAAAAAAGAGGCAGTGCATGACATTGTATGCAAATCTGTTGCATGTATCGGAACCATAGGGTAGTATCCACATGCAAACATTTTGCATATGAAAATCGCATTTCTGGGCAAGGGAGGCAGCGGCAAATCGACACTCGCCACTGCGGCGGTACGGCACCTGCACGACAAGGGCTACACCACTCTTGCTATCGATGCCGACCACAATATGGATCTCTCTTTTAATCTTGGCGTTGATTCCCCCGCTCGCACGCTTGGCGCCGACCCCTCGCTCATAAAGCGACACATCGGTCTCGAACCTGATGCGGACTTTTCCGAGGCTCGACGCACGGCGGAGGCGCGCGGGATCGTATTTCGTCTGGCGCCCCCCGATCCGTTCACATCCGGCGTTTCCGTAACCCTCGCGGATCGCCTGCACCTTATCGTAGCCGGACCGCATACAGATGCGGTGCGCTCCGGCGATAATTGCAGCCACTCGCTCGCCGCCCCGCTTAAAGTGTACTTGCCTTGCTTGCAGCTCAACGCCAATGAAGCAGTCGTCATCGACGAGCGCGCGGGCACCGATCCGGTCGCAACCGGCATCCTGTGCGGCGTCGACTGCGCCGTTATCGTCGTCGAGCCAACGGTGCACAGCGTACGCATCGCGACACACATAGCCGGCGAGCTCTCGCTCTCCAGCGTGCCCTACGCATTCGTGCAAAACAAAGCGAGCGGAAGTGAGGATGTTTTTGCAGCGCTCCCCAAACCGGCCACCGCTACCGTGCCCCGCTCTCCGGATGGCCACGTCTCTTCACCGGCAATAGAGAGTGTATTGAGCGCTCTTTCGGCGCGTATGTGAGCGGCGTGCGGCGGGAGATGCATACCCCGCCGCACGCCGGTTGCAATAGTGCGCCGGTGTAGCTCTTTGGGAGAGGTCACATGACACTCAACGCACTGCGTCTGCAGCAGACGCGAAACGAGGTTGGCGATGCAAAGGAAGCGCTCTGGCGCGAAGTACAGGAATCTCTGCCGCTCGCTGTCGCTCACTGCCGCGAAGGCGCACGGAAGGCGCGCGAGTCGGGAGAGGTTCAGTTCGACCCGATCCCGATCCGGAAGAATCCGGAGCTTGCGCGGCAGGTTCAGGCGCTTCTCGGAGTCGATCTCTTCCGCGAACTCATCGAGGAAGACACCGGCATGCGCTTCATGCTGGCGGCCTGTTGCGCGCCGGTCATCGGGCCGCGTTACGACCTCGTGCGCGAGAAGTGCACGTGGGAAATGCAGTTCTTGCTGCAAAGTAACGAGATCTACATGTGCTGAGCAAAGCGCGCCTTGCGCCACAAAAGCCCCGCCATCGCGGGGCTTTCTTCTTTCACTGCCGAAGGCTGAACATGCGTCGCGCGTTCTCCATGAGCTGCGCGGCCACCTTCTGCTCCTCCTCGCCGCGTATTCTTGCGATCGCTCGCACCACCTCTACGACATACGCTGGCTCGTTGCGCTTTCCGCGGTAAGGCGCGGGCGAGACATACGGCGCGTCGGTTTCCGAGAGCAGCATGTCGAGCGGCGCGTTCCGCACCACGTCGTCATAATCGCGGGCGAACGTGATGACGCCGGTAAATGAGAGCGTGAAGCCGAGCTCGAGAAACTGCTTCGCATCGTCCCAGGTGCCCGCGAAGAAGTGTACATTGCCTTTTACACTTGCGTGCGCCTTTACGAGCGCCAGCGCATCGGCGTATGCATGTGCCTCCCCCGCGGTTTGCGTAGAGCGAATGTGGAGCATAAGTGGCTTGTCGAGACGGTTGGCGAGCTCGATTTGCTCTATGAACGCCGCCTCCTGACGCGCGCGCGAGTGCTCATCGAGCCGGTAGTAGTCGAGTCCGCACTCACCTATCGCTATCACCTTCGCCGAGCGCGCTAGCTCTTCATAGGCAAGCGGGTCGAACTCCTCGCCACGGGACGTGAATGCTTTCGCCCCGCCGACTCCCAACTCCTGCTCGTCGTGATACGAGCGACTTGTATGAATGGGGTGCAGCCCGACCGTCGCATAGACGCCATCATGGCGCTCGGCGAGCGCGAGGGCGGCGCGCGACGTCTCAAGCTGCGTCCCGACGATATTCATGCCCGTGCCGCACCCACGAGCGCGCGCAATTACCGCATCCGCGTCCTCACTGAACGCGGCGAAGTTCACGTGCGTATGCGCATCAAAGTAACGCATGTCCATACAGAGCTATTCCTTTCTCGGGAAAAGCGTTTCGGGTTTTTTGTTCGATAGCACTGCTTCCTCAATTTTCGCGCTCGTACCAGGCATGAGTGGATTCAACATACGCCCTATCGCGTAGAGTTCGACGGCAAGCTCGGCGATGAGCGCCCTCCCCTTTTCCACATCCGCTTTCACGAGCTTGAACGGCTCTGTCTCCGTGATCTTCTGGTCGAGTGCCTGCACGCGCCCCCATACGTAATCCGCCGCGCGATTGAATTCGAATGAATCGAGTGCGGCCCCGTATTCAGGAGGAAAATCGGCCGGTTCCGGTTGCACTCCTTCGGAGAGGTGTGCCGCCGCAAGCGCCATGATGCGTGCGGTGAGGTTGCCAATGCCGTTGACGAGGTTTGCCGTATACGCCTCATGGAAACGTTCCATTGTAAAATCGCCGTCTTCAAACGGATGGATGTGCCGCGCAAGAAAGTAGCGCAGGGCGTCCGCACTGTACGCACCTACGATGGCGAGCGGATCTATCACGTTGCCGAGGGACTTCGACATTTTCTTGCCCCCGCTGGTGACAAAACCATGGTAGACAACCCTCTTCGTTGTCGGCAACCCCGCCGACATGAGCATCGCCTGCCACATGATGGATTGAAAGCGCACTTGGTCCTTTCCCGCCAACTGGAGCGTCTCTCCATCGACCCAAAACGTGTCGAATAAGTTCTGGCCGGGTTTACCCTGAGCGGAGTCGAAGGGCCAGCCCAACGTGGAAATATAATTCGTAAGCGCGTCGAACCATACGTACATTGTCTGCGTATCGTCGTCCGGAACAGGCACGCCCCACGGCATCTTTTCCTTTACGCGGGATATGCTGAAATCTTCCAACCCCCGTTCGACGAACGCGAGTGCTTCGGCGCGCCGCCACTCGGGAATGACGGCACTGTCGCGAGAGAGATACTCGCGCACCCTGTCGCCGTACGCGCTAAGCCGGAAAAAGTAATTTTCCTCCTCTATCTCGATCGGTTCCATCGACGGATGGTTCGGACACTTGCCGTCGACGAGCTCACTTTCTTTTATGAACGCCTCGTCGCCGACGCAGTAGAGACCTTTGTACTTTTTCTTGTAGATGTCGCCACTGCCGCGGCAGCGCCGCCATATTTCTTGCGCCGCCGCCGTATGGCGCGGATCGGTCGTGCGGATGAAGTGAAGTCCCGGGTAAAGCCCGAGGGTATCTTTCAGCGCGCGAAACTTTGCGGCATACTCGTCAACGTATGCCTGCGGATCTTTACCCTCCTCGAGGGCCTTTCGATATATCTTGAGGCCGTGTTCATCCGTGCCCGTATTGAAAAACACATCGTCGCCCTGGAGCGTCCTGTAGCGCGCGTACATGTCGGCCTGCACCAATTCCAGCGCGAAGCCCACGTGCGGCTCCGCATTAACGTACGGAAGCGTCGTGGTAATGTACACGTTTTTTGAGTGCATACGCTCGCCTCAGGCAGTCTCGTGCGGCGGAGGGGGCGGTGCCGCACCAAGCGGAACGCGCCGCTCAGTCACATCGCGCACCAACTCCTGCAGAGTAGCCGCGACAGGCACGGAAAGCAAAATGCCTAGAAATCCCGCGAGCTTCGCTCCAATTATGAGCGCAAGAATGACCAATAAAGGGGGCACGCCGACCACTTTCGTTACCACAAGGGGATAGATGAGGTGGTTCTCGAACTGCTGAATGATGATGTAGAGCGCGACGACGAGAAAGCCGATAGTCGGTCCACCGTCCACGAACCCGATAATTATCGCGGGGATGGCGGCAAGCGTCGGGCCGAAGACGGGAATAAGCTCGAAGACCGAAGCGACGACCGCAAGAAGCAGTGCGTGCTTCACGCCGAGAACAGTCAGGCCCAGGTACACGAGCGTGCCGATAATGGCCGCGAGTATGAGCTGCCCCTGCATCCACAAGCCTATCTTGCGCTGCGAGCGCCGCCACAGATCAAGCACATACTCCACATATCGCGACGGGACAATAATGCGGAGGAAGTCGTCGACGCCGGTCGCGATAACGGCGAAGTAAAAAGAAAATACGACGATAAGGACGAACGAGAGCACGCCGCCGAATACGTTGGTGGCGACGCTGAATCCCTGCCCGAAGAAGCCGCCCACATCGGTTCGGAACGCGGCCATTAATTCATCGGCCGATTCGGTGGTTACCGGCGCGAAGCCGAACAGCGAAGTGTACTCATCGACAACACCGATGCGGTTCAAAAGCTCAAGATATGCGGGGAGGGACGCGAGAAACGCCAAGATGTCTTCCATGATGGAAGGCAGGAAAAAGTAGAAGAGCCCGATGAAAAACGCGAAGAGCAGCACATAGATGAGAAGGACGGCCAAGAGGCGCGGCACCTTTCTGCGCGCAAGCCCGTTGACCGCCGGCTCTATCGCGGACGCTATCACGACGGCCGTAAGCACGATGAGCACGATGTCGCGCAGCGCGTATATAAGCCACGCCGCGGCGAGAATGAGGACCGCTTTAAGTATCGTGCCGGTCGTAATGGAGATGGTCGTCCCCTGCATGCCGCTATGGTACCACGGCGCCGGCGCCTGTTAGCGAAAGAGGTCCGGAAGCTCCGAAACTGCAACGCGCTCTTGCGCTCCGGCGTCGCGGTCGCGCACTGTTACTGAATCGTCCTCGAGCGTCTGGAAATCGATCGTGATGCAGCGCGGCGTGCCAATCTCATCCTGCCGACGGTAGCGCTTGCCGATATTGCCGTTGTCATCCCACTGAATGGCATGTGGCCCGTAGCCGGTTGCCTGTAGCAACGAGTCGTGCACGCCTCGGGCTTTTGCAACGAGCTCAGGTTTGTTCTTAAGAAGCGGAAACACGGCGGCTTTGACCGGTGCGATATCGCCATTGAGTTTGAGGTAAGCGCGCATTTCTCCGCCGAGCTCGTCTTCAGTGTACGCTGAAACAAGGAGCGCAAGAACGGTTCTGTCGACCCCAAAAGACGGTTCGATGACATGCGGTATGAATCGCTCACCTGTTGCCTCATCGGGATACGAGAGATCGACGCCCGAGGCGGCCGCATGCGCCGAGAGATCGAAATCGGTGCGATACGCGAGACCGGATAGTTCTTTGCGGCCGAAAGGAAAATCAAACTCGAAGTCGATCGTACGCTTCGAGTAATGCGCGAGCTCATCTTTCGGCACGTCCAGCTCATGCACCGCGCGCGTGGAGATGCCGACGGCGTTGAAGAATTCGTGGGAACGGCGGCGCCACTCTTCGAATGCGCTCTCCCATTCCGACGGTCGGATAAAATATTCCACTTCCATTTGCTCCATTTCCCGCACGCGAAAAATAAAGTCGCGTGGCGCGATCTCATTCCGGAACGCCTTGCCTATCTGCGCGATGCCGAACGGCAGTTTAGGATGGAACGCATCAACCGTGTTCTTAAAGTTGACGAAAATACCGCCCGCCGTTTCCGGCCGCAAATATGTCTGCACTGCGTCCTCCCCGGCTCCGACGGACGTCTTGAACATCGTGTTGAACATTTTTCCGCTCTCCAGTGGATCGGCGAACCCGGCGACGTGGCCGCTTGCCTCCCACGCCTTTGGATTCATAAGTATGGCCGCATCGACGCCATACACATCCCTCTGCTCGCTCACGAACATTCTCCACCACAGCTGTTTGATGTTGTTCTTGAGCATGAGGCCGAGGTGGCCGTAATCCCACGTTCCCGCGAGTCCGCCGTATATTTCAGAACCCTGAAATATGAAGCCCCGCCGCTTGCACAGCGATACGATCTTCTCCATCAATCCGTCGTCGGCCATATGAGGATGAGTATAGATAAAAGCGGCTGCATCGGCTACTGCGCGGGCTCGGGCGCCGGTGCCGGCGCTTCCTCCCGCACGACGGTCGC
>PFBM01000007.1:0-19453 GCA_002773285.1 Candidatus Kaiserbacteria bacterium CG10_big_fil_rev_8_21_14_0_10_59_10 | reverse complement strand
CCCTCGTCCACGCCGGTAAATGAGATAGCACGTATCAGCGGCGGCTGCTGCCCTATCTGGCTTGTCGACGGATTGAAGCCGATAGCGATAGCCGCCTGCCGCGGCAGGGTGCCATTGAGGCCGACGCCCGGCTCGATGGTCCCCACTCGCCATGTAACGGTGCTGTCATTCTGATTAAATATGAGCTCCTCGGAAGACGGGCTGTAGATGCCTATCCAGCGCACATAAGGGGGGAGCGTGGCCTGCACGACGCCGTTCGTCACCCTGTTCGTCGTGTTGGTAAGGGAGAATACGATAGCGTACGTCGTTTCGCGGCCGGCTGTCGGCGGCATGGGGCCGGTCGAACCGAAGGGGTTCGCGTAGTACAGCCCCTGCGCGATAAGCTGCAGGTCGCTCGCGACCCGGATCGTATGCCGCGCCGTAGACTGCAGGGACTCCGGCACGCCTGACTGAGACACGCGACGGCCGGCCGCATGCACCGTTATCTCAAGGCGCGGGTCGCGAAACGCCTTCATCACCTCGCTCGGCGGCATTTGAAATGAAAAGTTTACGCTTCCGGCAGCTCCCGGCGCGAGCATCTCCAACTCGCCGTTCGTCGTCGTTTTATCCCACAGCATGGCATTATCCGATGAGCGGTAAAAGCCATCCGTGGTGCGGACGCTCGAGCCGTCAATATCAATACCGGAGAGGCGCGCGACGATGACCGCGTCCGCCACCGGCGTTGTAAGATTGTTCCTATAGGTGACTGCGACGTTCACCGTTTCGCCGGGACCGACGGTAACACCAGTGCCGCTATCGCGATTGACGAGTATCCCAAGGTCAAGGAACGGCCGCGAAACAGCGACGGGGTGCGCGTAATCGGCAAGCGTCGTCGTTATCGATTGCTCCGTCGCGTCGCGTCGCGTTCCCGCGCTGAAGCGGAATACCCGCTCATCGCCGGACTCGCCAGAGAGCGTGCCCTGCAGCGTAACCGAGCGTTGGCCTCCCGGCGCGAGATCGCCAAGGTGCCATGTGTTTCCGCCGGAAGAGGCGGCGGGCGTGGCGTTTGTCAAGGTGAAGCCGAAAGGAAAATCAGCGGTGAGCAGGATGTCCCGTATCGGCGCGGCCGCAGCGGACGAAACGGTGACCGTAAACTCGAGCGGCTGGCCCGAGATGGTTTCTCGGTTGGCTTCGACGGAAATGGTAAGCGGCGAAGATGCAAAGACAAATTCGTATTGCGACGACGCGACGAAAATGGCCGACGAGCCGCCGAGCCGATATTCGAGCTCTATCACAATGGTCGCATGCGTGCCCTCAACGCCCGAAAATACGGCCGAGACGGTCCCTTGCCGCCTGCCGCCCGGCTCTATCTCCCCGAGCGGAATGCGCTGTACCGGCAGGTCGGTAACGAGGTCGGTCGGAGAGCGCGTACCCGGCGGATACCGCACAACAAGATCGGCAAGCTCGAGCGCGCCGCGGTTCCTGTTCACCACCGCTATTTGCAACTCTGCCGGCTCGCCGCTGGTCACCTGCAGCGGCCCCGCGACCGATATGTCGATGTGCCCGGGAGAAACCGAGCCGCCTCCCCCGCCTAAGGTAAAGTAGTAGAGGAAAAAACCTCCCGCGCCGATGAAAAAAACTATAGAGAGACCGAGTATCCACTTGAGTGCGCTTCGCATGAGGCCGATACCGAACGGTGCGACCGTCGCGACCGCCATTTCCGGTTCTGGGCGCTGCCAATCTTCACCCACGACAGCGCGGTCCAGTTCAAGGACGCGCCGCGGCTTGTCCTTTATGTTGGGGGCGATCGAGCGCGAGTACATTGCGCGCTTCAGCCGCTCTATCTTCTCGACTTCATTCTCTTCGGGAGAATGCTCCATGCACTGATTCTACCACGCTCTTCGTTCTCACAGGTGCGTTTCCGCCATCGCGCCGTTCACTGTCGCGAGCAGCTGTTTGCGCAGCGCGCGCGCCTCCACTATGTTTTCGGATGCAAAGCCGGTGTGGGTGAACAGAAGGGAGCCGAGCGCCTCGGGAGAGAGGTAGCCGAGGCCATACAAAATCCGCGCCACGCACAAAAGCTCGATGACCGCATGATCCTCGCCGTACGTGGCAAAAAGCGACGTGCGCGCCTCCGCAAGCGTCCGGTATATGTACTCATTTCGCTCTTCGCCGCGCACCAGGCGCTCCACCAGAAGCGCGATGCGCGTAAAGGCCGCGAGCCCGAGCGCATGTTCGGCGGGAGCCGTCGAGAGCGCGAGCGCGCCCGCGGCGCGCCAGCCCCGCTTGCCGCGGACCAGCGACACGTGCGCGTGGGAAAAAAGCTGGAGCGCTGCACGCATGCGCGAGCGCTCCAGCCGCACGGCCGCGGCGCGCGCGCGCACGAGCCCGAAATCTGCGGTGTAGAGCGTGCACTCCTTATCCGCCTCCCCCCGCTCCCGCGTGGCAAGGACGAGTGCATCGGTATGGTACTTCGCGTACATGCGTCAGGAGCGGTCTTTCCGCGCGCGGAACTCGATAGTGGTCATCGTCACCTTCTCTATGTAATTCTTGTGCTTTTCAATGAGGGGGCGCTCGCTCTCCGCCGGCTCTGCCGGGTATGCGGCTTTTTCTCCCGGTTTCAGATTTTGCGCTTTCCGGAACGCCTGTACCTCGCGGATAAACTCCCGCACCATGCCCTCTTCTTTCAGCTCCGGCGTCAGCTCGGTATCAAGCTCCACAGTGTCCGTGGGCATATCCGCGCTTACAAGCACCTCTTTTACATTTACCTCGTCCCGTATCAATGCAGACAACGCCTCCATGTCACGCCCGGACCACGCGGCGCCGCCCACGGAAAGACGTGCCAAGGGCTGCCGAACCTTGATGCCCGCTTTGTCGCGCGCTTCGAGTGCGCGAGACACGATGGCACGCACGCGCGCCATGTCGGCAAGCAATCGGGATTCCTCGTCGCGGCCGATGAGCTTCCCGAGCACGCGCGCGATAGACGCTTTGTGTTCCGGCCATGCCTCAAGATGCACGCTCTGCGCATGGCCGAGCCCGCGGTAGATGCTCTCTGCAATGAACGGCACGATGGGGGCCGCGAGCTTCGCGATGCACAAGAGCGCCTCGTGCTGATTCGCAAGCGCAAGGCGCTTGTCCGCCTCATCTTCGCCTTTCACGCGCTCGCGCGAGCGCCGCAGGTACCACGTCGAGTAATCATCGACGAGCGCACGGAGTTCGCGGCATGCGCGCGGCGTGTCGTACGCATCGAGCGCGGCAGTTACGTCGCGGACCGCCTTGTTCGTGCGTGCGCGCATCCACCTATCGAGGATGTGCCCACTTGCCGCGGCGCGCGCCGCCGGATCATACGCGTCCTTGTAGAGCTCGTAGAATTTGTAGCTGTTCCACAGCATTCCCACCATTTTATTCGCCGCATCGCGCACGTCCTCGTCGCGAAAATTCAGGTCCTCCGCCTGCATGACGACGCTCCCCATGAGATAGAAACGGAGCGCATCCGCCCCATAGCGCTGCATTATGTGGAGCGGGTCCGTATAGTTCCCTTTTGACTTCGACATTTTGGAGCCGTCCGCGGCAAGAATCGTGCCTGTCGTGACGACGCTCTTGAACGCGAGCCGCCCGAAAAGCAGCACGGACATCGCGTGCATGTAGTAGAACCACGTCCGCGTCTGCGCGATATATTCAGCGATGAAGTCCGCCGGCGCGCGCGCCTCGAATTCTTCCTTCCCATTGAATGGGTAGTGGTATTCCGCGAACGGCATAGAGCCGGACTCCACCCAGCAGTCCACCACCTCCGGCACCCGCTCGTACTCGCGCCCCTCATCATCGAGCAGTACCAGTGCATCCGTGTAGGGGCGATGCAGGTCGAGCTCGAAGTCGGCATTGACCGGCAGCGGCACGAACGGAAGCTCGCGCGCCTCTCCGGGTTTGAGATACTCGTCGTGCAGCCGTATCGTCTCGTCTTTCGACGCGCCATAGGCAGCCGCCTGCAGCATCCAGAGGGGCGTGCCATGCGAGATGATAAGAATGTTCTTGCCTTGCTCCTTCTGCTCGAGGTCGTAGAGAAACTGGCCGAGCCGCCGCTTGACGTCCGTGTACGTCTCGCCGCCTTCCGGGCCGCGGCTGAAGTGTTCGATCCTCTCGGGGAATTTCTCCCGGTACTCGTCGAGTGGCGTGCCTTCGTATTCGCCGAATTTGCACTCCCCGATCCCCGCATCGTAGTAAATCGAATCGCGCGCTATGCCGAGTTCGTCCGCGGCGAGTTCGGCGGTTTCTTTTGTGCGCATGAACGGAGAGGCGTACACGGCGTCTATAGTGCGCCCGCGCGCCAGCGCCCGTACCGAGTCGCGCACCTGCTCCCTTCCTTTCTCCGTGAGGTGGTACGCCGCGCCTTCATCGGAGCTGACGATGCCGCGCACATTCGTTTCGGCCTCGCCATGGCGCATGAGAAAGTAACGATTGCCCGATTTTTTTACGCGCCGCTTCAGCTCGTCGAGAGAGCCGACGACCATAACGCCCCTGCCTCCCCTCTCTTTCCAAATGGGGAGCGGCGAAGCCCAAAAGCGATTGCGCGATATTGTCCAGTCGGGCGCCGACTCGACGATGTTCCTGAACCGTCCATGCTTGAGGTGCGCCGGGACCCAATTAACCTTCTCGTTCTCTGTGAGCATCTTTTCCTTCACCGCCTGGATACGAATGAACCACGACGCGACGGCGTTGTAGATGAGCGGCGTCCCGCAACGGTAACAGTGCGGGTAGGAGTGCGTGTGACTCTCGCGCGCAAAGAGAAGGCCTCGCTCGCCAATATCTCCCTTAATGTCCTTTTCTGCCGTCTTGATGTACTTCCCGCGCAAGAATTGCGGGGCTTTCTCATTATACGAGCCGTCCGGCTCAAGGAGCTGCACCATCGGAAGCCCGAATTTCTGCCCGAGCGCGAAGTCGTCCTCACCGTACATAACCGCCGTGTGCACGATGCCGGTGCCTTCCTCCGTCGTGACGAAATCAGCCACGTACACTTTGTAAGAAGCCTCCGAGCGAAGCGCGGGAATATCATAGAGCGGCTCATAGGACAGTCCTTCAAGCTCGCGCGGCTCGACGGCTCGCACCCTCGCCCATCCCTTCGGGCTGAAGCGCTCCGCGGCAATGACGTGCTCACCCTCCCTCTCATACAGCGCGTACACGCTGCCGCCGCCTACCGCGAGCGCGACATTGCCGGGGAGCGTCCATGGCGTCGTTGTCCAAGCAAGGAGAGATACCCCCTCGGGCAAGCCGCGGCTCTGCGCCTCCTTTACCTTAAACTTCACCGTGACGGCCTCCTCCGTCACGTCCTTATACGTGTTGTCCATCGCGATCTCCGCCTTCGCGAGCGGCGTCTCGCAGTGCGGGCAGTACATGAGCACCTTGCGCCCCTCGTAGAGCAGGTCCTTTTCGTGCAGCTCTTTGAGCGCCCACCACACGCTCTCGATGTAGGAGTTGTCCATCGTCTTGTAAGAGTTCTCGAAGTCGACCCAGCGGCCGATGCGCTCGACATACCTCTCCCACTCGCGCTCGAATTCCAACACGGACGCGCGCGCCGCTTCGTTGAACTTCTCGACGCCGACGCGCTCGATGTCTTTTTTGGTTTTCAATCCGAGGCGCTTCTCCACCAAACTCTCGATGGGGAGCCCGTGGCAATCCCATCCCCAGCGGCGGCGCACGCGGTACCCGCGCATCGTCTTGTAACGCGGGACGACGTCCTTAATGATGGAAGAGAGCAGGTTGCCGATGTGGGGAAGCCCTGTGGCAAAAGGCGGACCGTCGTAGAAAACGAACTCCCCTTTGGGCGCGGGCTTCTGGAGCGAGAGTTCGAATACCCTGTTCCTGCGCCAAAAATCGAGGACTTCCTCCTCTCTCTTCGAAGCATCGGGCTTCTCCGCCTCTTTAGACATGAAGCGCATCGTAGCAGAAAGCGAGGACGGATGCGACGAGTTTCGTTTGGGGGAATTTCCGGAATTCTTTTATTTGCCGTGCTTTTTTCGCTTTGTCCAGTAGTCCTCGATAAGCCCTAAGTGGCCGAGTCGCGCATTGATGGCCGAGGGCTTTCTGCCGAAGTGAGCCGCTATTTCCTTGTGCGGCACGTTGTCAGTGAACATGTTTTTCAAAAGCTCATCGTCGACTTTGCTCCATGCTTTGCCGAGGTTGGGGTATTTCTCCCGGAGTTGTTCGATGCCCGATCTCGATACGGCTTTGACTTTAGCGACGACCTCGGGCTCCTTGGCGCCGATCGCTCTCAGAAAATTCCGATGCAGCTTCCCTTTCTCCTCGGCAGGGAGCGTGGAGAACTTATTGCGCGCAGCGTCGGAGTACGCACGGAAGTACTTGTCGGCCGCCGCGACTTTCGGATGCAGCTGGAGCGCTCGCTCGTTGAATCCTTCGAGGAAGAGTCCGCCGAGCGTGCGCACGCGTGAGATGGCGACGTACCCTTGCCCGTACTCGAACGCTTGCGCCAAGTCGATGATGGCGGCGTCGAGCGATATGCCTTGCGACTTGTGCACGGTAATCGCCCACGCGAGCCGCAATGGCACCTGCGTGATACGTGCGAGAATTTTGCTGCCGTCCTGCACCGCCCACTCGGCCGGCTCGGCCTCGATGAGCCGTCCTACGCGGGTGCGCACGAGCGGGTAACCCGCATCGGAGAAATCTTCCACGGTGCCGAGCGTGCCGTTTACATACCCCACCTCGAAATTGTTGCGCGTAAACATGACCGCTGCGCCGACTTTCAGCTCGAGCGTCTCGGGCGAGAGGCAGTTGCTCTTGAGCGCCTCGACAAGCGCGCGGGCGCCGCGCGACTGCATTTCATACACCCTGGCGGGCTTTGATATTTTGCCGAGCGAGTCGCTGTTGATGCGGTCGACGTCGGCGTTGTGCGTATAGAGCCGCGTCGCCACTTCTTTTTTCGGCAGTATGCCCATGCGGCTTCGCAGGCGCGTCACGTGCGCCTTGGTGAATGCATTCGCACGCAGCGCGCCGAGAAGCTCCAAGAAGTCGGCGTCCTCCTGCCGGTGCTGTTCGGAGAGGTAGCATGCGATGGGGTTCGCCTCGCGCCACGCGGGAGACTCAAATGCAAATTGCGACTGCTCTCCTCTTGAAACGGGCGGCAGCTGGAAAAAATCGCCGACGAATATCACCTGCAACCCGCCAAACGGCTCTTCCTGCCGCAGCACTTTGCGCCGGAGCGCACGCAAAACCCGATCGACGCTCGCGAGCGTACGGCCGTCGAGCATCGAGACCTCGTCGATGATAAGCACCCGGGCATCCACGAGGCGACGCGCCGTCTTTTCCCTGCCATGTATCATCTCGATATCCCAGTCGGAGACGTCGCGCTTTACTCCAATGCCGCTCCACGAGTGGATAGTCATACCGCCCACGTGCGTCGCCGCGATGCCCGTCGATGCCGTCACCGAGGGCTCCACGCCGCGCTCTCGCAGCCAATCCACGTACCTATTGATGGTGTGCGTCTTGCCGCTCCCCGGCTCACCGGTGAGAAATACGTTCACGCCCGTCTTCAAAATCTCCAGTGCCTCATCCTGCTTCATGCAGGCAGTGTAACAAAAACTACATCTTCGCCGGTGCGGGCCCCCACACTAATGTGATAATTGTGCTTATCTGCGAAGCGTACACGGTACTGCACGAAGCGAGACTCGAAGGAACATGGGCTTCTGATTTGCCTATACTGCACGAAACACGTTTGCCATTGTCACATTAGTGTGGGGGCGGGAATGCCGAGGAGATAGAGGCCGTTTTTGAGGGTTTGGCGGACGGCGTCGGTGAGTGCAACTTTATGTGGTGAGCTTGTCGAACCATCGAGTATGTGCACCTGCGCGTAGTAGCTGTTGAACGCTCCGGCAAGTTGCACAAGGTAGGTGGTCACGATATGCGGCTCGCGCATTTGGGCGGCGCGCTCGACGATGTCGGGGAAACGCGAGACAAGGCGCGCCACATCATTTGGCTCTGCAGCAGCGTCGGCTTTGGGCGTGACACCCTGCTCGGCCGCTTTTTCGAGAATGGCAGAGGTGCGCGCGTGTGAATACTGCAAATACGGCCCCGAATCACCCTCGAGCGAGAGCGCGCGCTCGCGGTCAAAAATGATGTCTTTGCCCGCCGCTTGCTTGAGTATCTGGTATTTGATGGCAGCCACCGCCACTTGCTGTGCGAGCGCGTCGGTGTCATCCGCCCTGCTCTCTTTTGCCCGCTCTTTTGCCGCCTCGCCGAGGTCGGCCAAAATCGACTCACCCGTGATTACATTGCCCGCGCGCGACGACATCTTCCCGGTGGTCGGCGTGAGGAACCCTGTCGCCACGTGCGCGACAATCTTCTGCTGTGCCTCCGGAAAGAGCATCCGTATCGCTGCGATAACGACTTTGAAATACTCTTTCTGTTCGGCCCCTGTCACGACAAAATACTGCGTCCATGACTTGTACCGTCCCGTCTTGAGCTTGAAATTGCCGATGTCTTTCGCTTCGTAAGTCGGCCAACCAGCAGAGTTGAGAAAAACTCGTGTGTGCAACCCGTGTTTCTCACCGGGAAACACGACCGCTCCCTGACTCTCCTCAAACACCTCGCCGATTTTGTTGCGCACGATTTCCGCGCCGACTTTCCCCGCCTCGCTTTCGAACAGCTCAAAGTCAAAAGACGTGCCGAGCTGCTTACAGATCGCATTAAGGTGTGCGAGCGATGTTTTGACCCCTGCCTCACGCACTGCATTTAATTCTGCGTCCCCCTCATATATGCGGCGATTTAGATCGTCTATCTCTTTTTTTGCGTCTCCACCTTCTTCGTACGCCTGATTGCCCGCTCTGTATGCTTCGCCGAGCGCATGAATATCCGACGGGTCGGCTCCTGTTTTCTGAATGCCCCACACCCCCTTGGCCACAGTGAGGCCGATATCGGATGGATAGTTGATGCGCGTAACCTGCGCGGCGGAAAAATCGAACAATCGTGCGAGTGATTCACCCACAATGTTGCCGACCAGGTTGCCCACGTGGAGCGGTTTGAAGAGGTTGGGGCTGGTGTATTCGAGCAGCACGTGTTCTCCTTCGTACAGTTTCGAGCGCCCCCATTGCTCATCCCGCGCCGCCTGGAGCGTCTCGGCAAGCGCGGCGGAGGAGAGATGGAAATTAATGAAACCGGGACCGGCGATTTCTGTCTTGGCAACGCCCTCCACCGTGCCGAGTGCGGCGACTATTTTTTCAGCCAATTCTCGCGGCGCAAGCCCCGTCTGTTTTGCATATTGAAGCGCCGCCCCGGTCGCGTAGTCTCCATGCGAGAGCTCGGCAGGATGCTCAAGCAAGATGGCATCGCCTCGCGCAATGCCGAGTGTACCAAGCGCGTCCGCAAGCGCCTTCTTGATGTGCTCTCTCGCGTGCATGCGTAGATTGTAGTATCAGCGCGGCTTATGCGCGAATGATACTTGTTACAAGGGTGAGTATTGCCCGATGCACGTCCTCGGGCGAGCCGGACGCGTCCACGCGGTATGTCTTGGAGTCCTCTGCCTTGAATGCGCGGAAGCCGGCAGCTACCCGCGCTCGGTGTGCGTGCGACGTTTTCTCGAAGCGGTCCAGCTCGCGCGCCTTGTCTTTCGCGCTACTGCGGCGCTCCAGTGCAAGGCGCGGCGCAATGTCGAGAATAATATATGCATCCGGCGTTGCGTCTTTCAAAGCGTCTCGCCGCGCGGCGCGGAAAAGAGGCAGCAGATGTTTTTGATTTTCGCCGCAGAGCTGATACGCGAATGTCGAGGAGTCGAATCTGTCCGATATAACATGCGTGCCTTTTTTAAGCGCAGGGGCTATCACTCCCTCCGTGTGCGCGGCGCGTGCCGCCCAAAAGAGAAAAAAGTCAGAGAGCGGCGTATGCGCCGCGCTTTTGTCCCGTATCACGTCGGCGATTGCTTTGCCCGCGCCCTCGCACGGCGGGTCGTGGGTGAAAAGCACCCGCTTACCTCGCAGCGCTTTTTGCAAGAGCCGCGCTTGGAGCCCCTTACCTGAGCCGTCGATGCCGTCTATAACGATGAACTTGCCGCGCCGCATTACACGAATCGTGCCACGAAGCAGGGGTGTCCGCCAGCGAGCTTTACGCGACGTCTATCCCCATCGAGCGAGCGGTGCCCGCAAGGATTTTCTTCGCCTGCTCTATGTCGTTCGCATTGAGGTCTTCCATTTTTTCCTTCGCGAGCTCCTCGAGCTGCTGCTGCGTTATTTTGCCCACCTTGGAAGAATGCGGTTTGCCGCTTCCCTTTTCCTGTCCGATTGCCTTAAGAAGCAAACGCGATGCCGGCGGCTTTTTGAGGATAAAGTCGAAACTGCGGTCGCTGTAGACGTTGAGGACGACCGGCAAGATGCTACCGGCCATTTCGCGCGTCTGCGCATTGAACTGGTTGACGAACTCACCAATGTTGACGCCCGCGGGCCCGAGCGCGGTGCCGACGGGAGGAGCCGGCGTCGCCTGTCCCGCCGGTATCTGTAGCTTGATCACCTTTACTATTTGTTTTTTTGCCATGTTTTCCTTAAACACTAATTTCTAATTTCTAATATCTAAATCCAAAACAAATTCAAAGTTCCAATCTCGAAACTCTGTGTGGTTTTATCATCTCTTGTGGTTTGCATTTTGGTCATTGTGATTTGTTTAGGAATTAGGACTTCGTGCTTCGAGCTTACACCCTTTGTACTTGATCCGCTTCCAACTCAACTGGCGTCTCTCGGCCAAACATCGGAACCAACACCTTAACCTTTCCGCGCTCTTCGTCAATCTCGCCGACCTTCCCTTCCAGGTCTTTGAACGGCCCGTCGGTGATGATGACCGCGTCGCCCTCGGCGAGATCTATCGCGTGGCGCACCGTGTCGCCTGCAACGCGCTTCAGTATCTGCTCGACTTCTTGCGGAGAGAGCGGCACTGCCTGATTCGCCGTGCCGACGAACCCGGTGACCTGCGGGGTGTTGCGAACGACGCTCCACGCGTCGTCAGACGCTATCATGTCGACGAGCACATAGCCGGGAAAGGTTTTTTCCTTCACCTCCGTCTTGCGGCCGCCCTTTATCTTTATCTTTTTTTCTGTCGGAACGACGACGTCAAAAATTTTGTCCTTCATGCCGAACGACTCCACGCGCTGCTTCAAATTGCGCGCCACCGCATCCTCGTAGCCGGAGTACGTGTGGATCGCATACCACTGCCGCTCGGAACCATACGTTTGCTTTGCCATAAGGGGTAGTTATTACTCTATAGTCGTACGTCTTTAAAAAACTACTGGATTTCTACATCTACGGCACTTTCCGGGACCGCTTCGGTGCCGGTTTCGCTTCCGGTATCGCCGTCCACGGGGAACAGTCCGCCCTCAGGAATGGTGCTTTCGCTGCCTAGCATCTCCAGAAGCTCTCCCACGCCCGTTGTGAAAACGTAGTCGAAAAGCCCCAGGTACAGCGCGACAAGCGCCGAAATCGCAATAACAAGCACTGTGAACACCGTGGTCTGGAAACTCGTCGGCCATGCAACGTGCTTCAGCTCGCCGCGGGTATCTCGAAGATATTGGAAGAAACTCATAGGTAAAGTGTAGGAATAGGTTGTAGGTGATAGTAGAGAAGGCGTCGGAACAAGTGCTTTTTCTTCTCTCTTATCCGTACGGTTGGGCATTTTTAAAACCCCTCGCGGGGCTTGAAAGCATGCTACCAGAGCACGCAAAGAAGTCAAGCTGGTATACGTGTACGGGTCCAGCACACTCAGAATCCACATCTGACTCTTTCGGACTCCCGGCAACCCGGTGGGGGAGCTTGTCACACATACTCAACGAAACTGCATCCCCAAGACGTACATGTTATGTTCGTACGAACATAATGTGTACGGCGTGGACAGATTGCGGCTGTCCGCCCAGACTGCACACCATCGACGCCACGCCGGAGTCGAGCGCGGCGTCTGGCGTTCACCCACCACTTACCTGATCTCGTACGTCACGCTCACGTTGGACACTATCTTGTTCTCCCCCACCGGCAACTCCGGTGCTTTCATCGCCGCCTCGCTCCGTACCATCATGTCGCCGCCCATGCCGTAGGCATAGGGCATCGGAGGGTAGCCGTAGTCGCTTTCATGGAAGCCGACGATGCGCACAAGCCGAACGTTTAACGAATTTGCGAGCTCCGCCGCCTTGCCCCGCGCATCTTCGATCGCAAGCGCGCGGGCCTCCGCCCGCAGCGCGTCGTCGTCGTCCGTGGTGAACGTCAGGCCGCTCACATCGGAAGCGCCCCGCGAACCGACGCCCGAGAGAAGGTCGCCCGCTCGTTCGGTGTCGCGAACTTTTACGGAAATCGTCTGGTGAACCTCAAAGCCCGTCATGACCGACTTGCCCGGCGGGCAAATGCGCGAATCTGCGGGACACGGAGCTTGCTGCCACTCGTACCGCGGATACACGTTATACGAAACCGTCTTGATGTCTTTCTCCTCCACTCCTTGCTGCTGCAGGTACGCTATGATCGTGTTCATTTTATCCGCTGCTGTTTCCTGCGCGTCCGCCACCTCAAGCGCTTCCTCGCGGACAGAAACCGAGAACGTTGCCAGATCGGGAACCGCAAACACTTCGCCCATTCCCGTCACGGTGATGGTGTTCGTCGCCGGTACGCCCGTACCGATGTAGCGGAACGCCCGCAGCTCTGAAAGCGCGGCGATAAAAAGAAACAGCGCAAGCATTCCGAGCGCGATAGTCGCGGCCTTTACCACCATATCCGGCGGCATGATGTGCAACTCTCTCTTCTGCATGTCTCCTTCCATATGTGACTTGATCCAGTGGCAATCACTGGTGTTCTAAAATGTAATGTGGCAAGTATACCATTTCTTTTTCATGGCTAAAAAAGCAAACGGTCCTTATACTGCTAGCACCTTGAAATCGAGTGCTATCCAGTGCGTCCGCTTGCCTCCGTGTTTCCGGTGGACGTCTCGATACCCCTGTGAGGCCCACGAAGTCCTCGCCTTTCTTCATGGGCGACTGGTGGGACTTGAACCCACGACCGCCTGGACCACAACCAGGAGCTCTACCAACTGAGCTACAGCCGCCACTCGACTCTCGATTTATAGCAAATTGCGACCCGCGTGGCGAGGAATCAGAGGACTTTTTCCTGCACCGGCACAGGTGATTGCGCCTCCACAATGCGGAACGATACGCGGCCGATGATGGCCCCGCGCGCGGTTTTTACGTTCACGCGCCATTTCCCCGCTGTGGCGTTGCTCTTGAGCGAGTAGCCGCGATAGCCCTCGTCGCGGCCGCCGTGTATGGGAAATGCGACCGTGTTCGTGGTCATCCACCGCTCGGAAGCTTCATCGTATAGCTGCCACTCGTGCACGATATTCGCCGTCAGCCCCGCCGGCGCGAAAATCGCGGTCCACACATATACCGCCTCGCCTGGCGCGCGGTTGTAGACAGGAGTTTGCAGGTAGCGCCTGTGCCACGGCTTTTCTTCATACGTGACGCGATACTCGCTCCCTATGCGCACGACGTCGTGGTATACGCCCGCATCTCTCAGGGAGAGCGGAATAGGCGGCATGATATTGGTGAAATAGAGCACGTTCATTCCAATAAATATCCCCGCTATGGAGACGAGAGTTATCGTCCTGCTTGCGCCGTATCGCAGCGGTGCAAGGTGCGAGAGGATGTACAAAAAGGCAAGCGCCACGCCAAGGCTTGCGAGACCGCTCGCGAGGAACACCGCGGTCCCCATGTCGCGGATAAGCAGAGGCAATACGAACACGGCATAGAGAAAGAGCGCTATGTAGAAGATGCTTGTTTGGAACGCCATGCGCACGTAGCGCTGACGGAAAAACTCGTTGCCGATGAGCAGGCCGATCAAGAGGAGGAGCAGCGGCCAGCTTGCCGCGAGAGACCCGCTGCGGGAATAAAAGATGAAGAATCCACTGAAGAGCCCGCCAAAGGAAAATTGCACGATCGGCGGTAGGATGGGGCGGGTTTTTTGATAGAGCCATCCGCTCCATCCCTGCCTCTCCTGCATATTGATAAGCACGATGCCGAGCGCGACGATCGCGATGTGCCCCGTGAGCGCGAGCGCGGCGGTCTCGACTTGTATCCGCGAGAACATGATGTTGTCGAGGATGAAGCCGGTCACCAGAGAAATTGATGAGATGCGGCGCTCGTAGCGCAGGAAGAGTTCGCGTGCGCGGCGATATCGCGCCCGTAGCCGCTCCATGAATGTGAGTGGTCGGTCGGTGTGCTCGTGCATGCGCCCTTCTCCATCTTGCATGCGCGTGAGAATAGCACGCGACTCCGCGCATGAAAACGAAACAGTGTTGTGCCCTTCTCCGTATACTCCTCCCATGTCCGGCCGGACATGGGAGGAGTATAGGATAGGTACGAAGAGTTGGTTTGCTATGAACCCTGATACGCAGGCGGGTTTTCGGATACTCCCGCGCGCGCATTCGCCAGCCGGCCAAGCGCATACAGAAGCGACGATAGCCGATTCGCATACGCTCGGCTGTGCTCTCCCACCTCGCGCTCGCCCGATTCATGGAGCGTCACCAGCCGCCGTTCGACGCGGCGCGAGATTGCGCGCGCAATGTCGAGGCGCGCGGCAAGCTCCGAGCCGCCGGGCACGAGAAACGATTTTATTTTCGGTAACTCTTTTTCGATCGCGTTTATGTGCTTACTCATCGCTTCCACGCTCTCGGCTTGTACGCTCTTCGACGCGCCCGCAACCTCTGCCTGGATCGTAAAGATGTGGTCCTGCACCTCATGCAGCACGGCGGCGAACTCTCGCCCGTCTGCTGCGAGCATGTCTTTAGGCGCGCCTACCTTGCACCACCCGATGATGCAGTTGAGCTCGTCAAGCATGCCGAGCGCCTCAAAAATAGGAGAGGATTTTGAAACACGTACTCCGGGCGGGCAGTCAAACAGCTTTGTCGTTCCCCTGTCGCCCTTACCCGTGAAGAGTGCCATGAAGTGATTATAGCAGCCGCCTGCGGGGCCGCTAAAAGACTCGGTCGCGGCATGCATGCATGCCGCTCCTTGATTTTGTGCGCGGGAGAGGACTTGGCTAAGAACATTTTTGCTCGCCGCCGCTCGCAAAAATTTCTCAGCCCTGCTCGCGCGACCCGCTCTGCTGAGCGGGTACCCCGCGCTCGCCTTCAAGCCCTCCCCGCCGCTGCAAAATGCATAGTCGCGGCATGCATGCATGCCGCTCCTTGATTTTGTGCGCGGGAGAGGACTTGAACCTCCACGCCCTTGCGGGCACATCCACCTCAAGGATGCCAGTCTACCAATTTCTGCACCCGCGCATTACAACCTCTCGCCTACTATAGCTAACATTTTACGCACCTTCAAATGTTTGCGGGAAAGACAGGTGACTTCCTGCCCAGACTTCTCCCGCATATACATTCTCCGCAAAATCTGAAGGCCTTCACGTTTAGCGTATTTTAACTGATAGCAATGTCCTCCCTTCTTCGTAAAAGTCATGTGACCATTTACCCCTAAATGGGTATTAATAGACATTCTGAGCCAGTCTAAAAAAAGACGACTGGACGATGAGAAGCACACATAATACATGAAGCTCGACCTCCATCGTAGATCCCAGTATGAATGTGAATAACCATCTCCATCAAATACGCCACGCAGAAAATCAAAAAAGTATTCTTGCGGAACACTCACATCGCCCAAGGTTGTTGATTTCGCTTGTGACAAACCGATTGATGTAAGAAAATTGTGGAAGAGGACACTTTTAAACTGCACTCGCCAGTATTGCTTTTGTGAAAAACCTGAACTCTTCTTACCATGTTTCAGTTTCAGCCCGATACACTTCGAAAAATTGGTGAGTTGTTCCGGGTCCTTTGAAGTGAGATCGATCAAATGTCCATGCGACGGAGAAGAAAGATAGCCATCCGTAGCTATTGGGCCGACAGCATACGCGAGATCGGGCGACCACTGCGTGGATATGATGCGGGGTTTAGGACCACGCTTCCCTATCAACACATATATATTACCTACTCAAGCCAGCAGCGTCTACCAGTTGTGGACAAATAAAATATTAACTCTTCTGCTCCTCTGTCGCCGTGGCGGTTTCCTCAACCGATTCTTCGGACACATCCGCCTCCGCAGAAACTTCTCTTTCCGCAGATGCCGCCTCCCCCTCTCCCGCCTTCACTATTCGCGTGCGGCGAAGCTGCCTGCGCGCTTCACGCGCGACCTTGTCGCGGATGTAGTAGAGCTTGGCGCGGCGCACGCGCGCGCGCTTTACGACTTCCACCCTGTCTATCATTGGCGAGTAGAGGGGGAAGATCTTCTCGACGCCGACGCCGCTCGTCACCCTCCGCACGGTAAACGTGCCGCCCGCCTCGGTGCCATGTTTGCGCGCCAACACCAATCCCTCGAATGCCTGTAGGCGGGTCTTCCCTTTCTCCTCGATTTTCTGCCACACGCGCACCGTGTCGCCCGCGCGTATATCAAGCTGCCGCCGAGCCGCAACGTCAACGGGAGATATTTTTACCGCATGCATGACCATAGTGGCGGCACTGTAACACGAAAAAGCCGCCGGGCAAATCGCGTCCTACTTTCCCATCCTGCGTTCCCGGCGAGCAAACTCGCCCAGAATGATGTCCAGGTCTTTCTCTTCAAAATCAGGCCAGTACTTTTTTAAGAAAAAAAGCTCGCTGTACGCTACTTGCCACAGTAGGAAATTCGATAATCGCTGCTCGCCTCCGGTACGGATGACGAGGTCGGGATCGGGCATTCCCCCACTCCAGAAATGCCGCCGAAGCGAATCCTCCGTAATTTTTTCTCCCGCAGCCGCAGCCGCCTCCGCCGCGGCGGTTATTTCCGCTCGGCCGCCGTAGGAGAGGCATACCCACGCCGTAAGTTCCGGGTTTACCGGAGCGCGCGCCTCCACCTCCCGAATGCCCTCCTGCACGTCCGCAGGCAGCATATCAAGCTTTCCGACGAAGCGGACACGCGTCCCTTCTTTCGGGAGCTTCTCGGCCCATATCGAAACCATTTCGCGGAAAATATCCATGAGGTACGAAACCTCCTGCTCACTGCGTTTCCAATTCTCCAGTGAAAAAGCATACACAACGACATGTGGTATCTTTCTCTTCCGCGCCCATCGCATTCCCTCCTCAAGCTTCTTGAACCCGCGACGGTGTCCCTCAAGCTGCGGCAGTTTGTTTTCTCTGGCCCAACGGCGGTTGCCGTCCATGATGATCCCTACACAAGAAGGAGCAGATGAATCCATGAAGACGCACTATACCATCAAAGCACTATCGTGAAATCGGCGTAAGTCTTCACGGGTTGGCGACGCTCGACATCAACACGCTCAACCCTGGCAAGAAGAGGCCCCCTCCTCAAATGCGCCACCAGCTTCTCCAGATCTTCGCGCGGTCCCTGCGCGACCACTTCCACCGAGCCGTCGTCCATGTTGCGCACATATCCGCGCAGCCCGAGCGAGCGCGCTTTTCGCTTTGTAAAATCGCGGAACATTACCAGCTGCACCCGCCCGTACACGCGGCAATACACTTCTTCCATGTGCACCCTGAGGGATTCGAACCCCCGACCTACCCGGTGTAAACGGGTCGCTCTAGCCAACTGAGCTAAGGGTGCACGTGTCCCTATTGTACTCGGTTAGAACCTATTTTGCCAAAGATGTCGACTGACTTTCCGCCAGAGGCGGACAGGCGCACGCTCCGCGTGCGTGGTGGCTTGAAACTTTTTCGTACGCTCCGCTCGCGTGGTGATGCAAACCAAACAAACGCCGCCCCGCGCCTCCCGCTGGTCGGCGCGTCCGCCCTCGCCCCGTTCCGCCTTTCCATGCTTTTTCTTTTTCGCGGGGGGATTCTTTTTGAAATTGAATGGGCGGAAACGGGGCTCGGTCGGGCCTTGCCTTTGAGGGGCAAGGCGTGCGGCTCCAAATGCGGAATGCAAAATACAAATGCAGTATGGTGCCTCGTGTTTATTTCCTCGCTAGTGGTCGTTCAGGGCACGGGGTGTCACCCTCGGCATCCGCCTCGGGCATTTCCGCTAGGGCTACTCGCGCCTAGATGCCTATGTGCGGTGCTTTTCCTCGCAAGTGCGCCGTGCTCGGCGCTTGCTCGGGCACCGCTCCATTTGGGGGGAGGAAGGGTTCCTCCCCCCAGCGTCGGGCTCCTCCTCGCAGTGGTTTGCGAGAGTATTCAGTGCTTTAGTGTGGATAGTGGTTTGCGTACGTCTTTGCCTTCGTTGTGCGTGCCTTCGGAGTCCGCCCTCGCACAACCCCCCTCCTCGTTTTCAAGAGTGCGTGTGTGGTGTCGCTTCCGCTACTGGAGTTCTGTATTGCAATAGAACGGCGGCGCTCATCCGTAGCCCTGACGCCCTAGCGGAAATGCCCGAGGCGCTGCCGAACTGCGCTTGCCCCAGCGCGTGTGCGTACACACGCGCTCCCCACCCATGCGCGCGCAAACCCGCGCCGTCTCAAATGCATTGGATGAGACGGCGCGTGGCTCCCAATATAAAAATCCCCACGGGGCCACAAGCCGGAACGCTAGAAATTATACAGGCCAAGACATAGTGTTTAAGAGGAGAGAGATTTTTCACTTCTTCTTGCCGGCATTTTGCGCCGCCAGTCTGAAATGATCTAACTCACACTATATCCTGATCCGATTCCATCGCTCGACTTGTAGCCCTGTGAGGACTTTCTTCTATTTTACTCTGTTTCGCTCTTTCGAGCTCGTCAGTCCCGACATGCATCGGAAGACAGAGAGGAGTTTTATACCAGGGGTAACTCCTCAAACCCTTTTAACCTCCTACGCTAGATGAGATGCCGCTCGATGACTTCGGCCACCTGCTCGACCGAGAGCGTCGATGAGACGCCCTGCGGAGAGCCGATGATCGTCGGCGAGCCGCCCCAGCCCTGTTCGAGTTTCGTCAGCTCGGCGAGTGCCGCGCGGAGATCCACGTGACCAGATTCATACTGGCACAGCGTGAACTTCCGATGCGGTTCGCCGCCCTGAAATCGGAGTTCCGGGTTGAGCGCGACCACAACGGGGGCCTGCGAGTAGCCAATCATGAGAGCCCCGCGATGCGAGGACTCTACGACAGCCACCCTGCCGTCGGCGCGGATGCTTGTCGCAATCCGTCCTTCGGCAATGGCCTGCACCAAGTCCAGCCGCTCGGCTTCCACCCGTGCCCGGTACTCGGCGGGTTCGACACCCGATTCGAGCCAGCGGCGCATGATGGAAACGCGTTCGGCAGGAGCGACCTTGTGGTCGAACACCGCAGCCGCGATGGCTGCGAGCTCGCTGCCACCTTCCGGCCACGGGTTCTCCGGAGTCGGAAGCGGCTGGACACCCGGCCACCCGCCGCGCGAGAAGGTGTCGCTTTTGGCGATCTTCCCCACGCGTTCGAGCATGTCACTCGACACCTTGCCCCCTTCGGCACGCATGGCGAGAATTGCCATCGAACCGAATGAGTCGAGATCGGGACGGACTGTCG
>PFBM01000013.1:1719-26247 GCA_002773285.1 Candidatus Kaiserbacteria bacterium CG10_big_fil_rev_8_21_14_0_10_59_10 | reverse complement strand
GTGCCTGTCCACCTCTGGCGGAAAGTCAGTCGGCATCTTTGGTAAAATGGGTTCTAACCGAGTACAATAGAGACACAGCACACATTAATTCGCTACACCTCCCCCAAAAACGGCACGCCAAGGTGGCGGCGGGCGGTTTCGCCCTTGAAGAGAGCACGGGCGCGCGCGGCGCTCTCGCCGCGCGCGCCCGTATGCGCTCCTTCACGCATCGCCCTAAAGCTTGAACCGAGGAACACCGCATGCTTGCCATAGCGCTCCGAGAGCGCGTCCACGCTGTCGAACACGTTTTTGAGCCCTTGCGCCTTGCTTACCGAACCGAATATATCAAGCTGCACACTCGCATCGCTTGAGAGTTTTGCGAGCGTGATACCCGTCGCGCGGTACGGCACACCCGCGCGGTAGACGCTATCGAACTCTCGGCGAACCGCCGCGAGCACATCCTGTGGCACGTTCGTCGGGTGTGGAAAACGAAGCTCCCTGCCGTGGTACTTGAACTCCTGCGTCTTGAGAAAGAAGGCCCCTTCGGGCGCCGCCAGCCCCCAGCGCCGCGCCTTAATGCATGCATTCTCGATATTTTTGGAGAGCTGTGAAAATACGAACGCCTTATCGCGGGAAGGCGGCGTGAACGTCTTTGTCTTCGAGATAGAGCGGTACCCCGCCCTCCCTTCAGTATCCAGCTCATTCATCACCTCGCCATTCAACTCGTACCATAGCTCAACGTAGGGCTTCGACAGTTTCCCCCGCACCCACGCCTCACCCTTTCGGGCGAGGTCGAGTGCCGTGCGCACGCCGAATTTGGCTAGATACGCGGCCGTGTTCGCGCCGATTCCCCACACTTTTTCCGTCGGCGTTTTCGCGAGGAATACGGCCGCCTCCGACAGCGGGATGACAGTGAGTCCCGAGGGCTTATTCCATTTCGAACCTATTTTTGCAAGCACTTTTGTTGCAGAAAGTCCCAAACTGAACGTCATTCCCAGCTCAAGCTCCAGATCATGCTTCACGCGCTCGGCGATATCCGGATACGATGCGCGGTGCATGCGGCGCAGCCCTGTCAGGTCGGCAAAACACTCGTCAATGCCGTACTCCTCCACGCTCGGCGTGAAGCGGCGGACTATTCCGTACATGCGCTCCGAAAAAAGCGAGTACGTTTCGTAATCGGAAGGCAGGATGACCGCTTCGGGGCATATTCGCCGCACCTCGTGGAGCTGCATGCCGCGCTTCACGCCCCGCGCTTTCGCTTCGTAGGTGCATGCCGAGACGATGCCGCGCTCTTTTCCGGTGATGACGGGCTTGCCGCGCAGGCGCGGATTTTTCGCCACCTCGCACCCGGCAAAAAACCCGTCGCCATCGACATGCAATATCGCTCTCGGAAACTCGTGTGATTTGCCCCATGCCATACGCCTAGCTCATTGACTCTTTATCTCTCTGTACATATACTATCCGTACAAGTGGCTTCGGCCTCACCCCCGAAAGGGGGAGAACATAAGAAAAGCCGTCAGAATAACCTTCTGACGGCTTTTCTTAATTCAGTAAACGTATCCTTATTAAGAAACCCGACCTTTTCCACCAAGCGCCGCGTATCAATGACACGGATCTGCGAAAGCAGTGCCGTCGCATCTTGCTGCTGCACTTTCCCGACCGGAATTCGAAGCGGATGCTGCCGACGCGATGCCGTAAGAGGAACGACAACGCACGTCTCCGATCCGAACGACCGCACGATTACCACGGGTCTTAAAAATGACTCGCCGCTGCCGTCTTGCTCGGTACCTACATTGACCCCCAAGCGACACCACCATATTTCCCGAACGGTGTAGAAGCGTGCACGCTCATAATTTGTTTTCTTTTTAACCGTGTTCCACTTGTCAAAATTTTTCTCCATATCAGTACTTGCGAACAACTGCGGTAACAACCGCCTCCACGCGGAACTCCTCGGACGGATAGATGGGCTTGTATTTCTCATTCGCCGGCTCGAGAAAATACGCACCATTCTTTTGCCGCAGGTATTTCATTGTGAACTCGCCGTCCACGCTCGCGACGACTATTTGCCCCGGCTTGTACGTCGCGCGCCGCTCCACGATGACCATATCGCCCGGCTGTATTCCCGCATCGATCATCGAATCGCCTTTCACCTTGAGGATGTACGACGACTCTTTGTTGGGCGTCAGGTATTCGTCAAAATCCATCACGTCCAAGAGCTCCTCTTCGGCGGGCGAAGGGAAACCCGCTTCAACGACGCCAAGAACGCGCGCACCCCCGAACTTCCCGGGCGACAATCGTCCGCGAGCGTCTTTTTTAAGCACCCCTTCGTCCACGAGCTTTCCGATGAGCTTGAAGACCGCATTTTTTGAGCGATAGCCGGTCATCTCCATCAGCTCCCGATATCCCGGCATGCGCCCGTGCCGCCGGTAGAAAGCGACAACGCGCTGCTTGTATTCTTCGTAGGACATTACCCACCAGCATCGGTGAACTATGGTTCACTGTCAAGGGGCGACGCGTGCGTACACGCATTGGGATACATACTCCACCTTTATGCAATACCGTATCCCCCCTCTGTTTTCCCCCGAAAGCCCTATCTTTCCGGGCGCGGCTTGCTAGAATAGCCCTCATGAACAAGCAGGGCGGCCGGCGGCTCGTTCATGCGGAATTCCCACTCACATGACTAAATGTCTTCATTGCATGTCCCCCGCCCGGGGGGTGCTTTTATAGGATGAGAATAGCGCAGATCGCACCGCTTGCCGAACGGGTCCCGCCCAAAACATACGGCGGGACGGAGCGCGTGGTCCACGCGCTCACGGAAGAGCTTGTGCGGCGGGGGCATGAGGTAACCCTGTTCGCAAGCGGAGATTCCAAAACATCTGCGCGCCTCCATAGCGTGTACCCGCGCGCGTTGCGCGAGGAAAACGTCCCGGACCTCTACGGCGCGAACCACTGGACGCTTCTCTCCATCGGCACGGCTTACGCCATGCAGGAAGAGTTCGACGTCATCCACGACCACTTGGCGCCACTGAGCCTGCCAATAGCCAATCTCGCAACGACGCCAACGGTAATTACCATGCACGGCCTATTCACGCCGGAAGGGAAAAAGCTCTTTAGCGCATTCCGAAAGCCGTCCGTCGTTACCGTCTCGCACGCTCAGCGGCGCGCGGCGCCGCATGCCAATCACGCATGTACCGTGCACAACGGCCTGCCCATGGAGAACTACCCATTTGGCGCGAAGGGCGGCGAGTATCTGCTCTTCGTCGGCCGCATATCAATGGAAAAGGGCGTACACCACGCTATACGGGTGGCGCAAAAACTCGACATGCCTCTCATTATTGCTGCGAAGCTCGACAGCATGGATAAACCCTATTTTGACGAGTATGTGCGTCCGCATCTTTCGAGGCGCATCACGTGGGTTGGAGAGGTTGATGAGCGCACGCGCAACGCGCTCATGGCCCGCGCGCACTGCTTCCTGCACCCCGTCACATGGCGCGAGCCATTCGGCCTCACTATCATTGAAGCCATGGCGTGCGGCTGCCCGGTCGTCGCGTTCAATAAGGGCTCCATCCCCGAACTCGTCGTCCACGGAAAGACGGGTTTTGTGGTAGAGAATATCGGCGAGATGGTCGCCGCGGTAGAGAAGGCCGGAGAACTCGATAGAGCGGCGTGCCGCGCTCACGTTCTTGCGCATTTCAATGCGAAGCGCATGGCTGACGGATACGAGGCCCTCTATACGCGCATGATCGCCGAACGCGCCAAGCGCAAGAGTCCCGCACATCCTATACTTGTTCCGATTCGATAAGGGAAGCGGCAATGGCGCCTTCGCGCAGCACCATGGGCGCATCATCAGTAACGTCAACGACAGTCGAGGGCCTTCGCGCCGGCAACTCACCGTCGTCAATATAGAGGTCCACCATGTCGGCGCCCTGCCCCAATTGCGCTCGAATGCCAGCCAGCGTGAGCGGCGGCTCCATACCGCTCGCGTTCGCGCTCGTGGTCGTGTATGGCCGCTTGAACACTCTCGCGAGTTCGAGACAAAACGCATTATCGGGGATGCGGATGCCGAACGTACCAAGCCCGCGCGCGATGCCGGTGTGTACGCTCGCCTTTTTCTTGAGTACGAGCGTGAGCGGCCCCGGCAGGAATTTCTTCACGAGAGCGCGGGCGGGCTTGTTCACTACCGCGTACTGTTCGGCCATGGCGAGGTCGGCAACGATGGCGTGTATCGGCTTATGCTCGCTCCTTCCCTTTATCTGCCGTACCCGCGCGACGGCCTCGTCCGAGAGCGCATCGGCTCCCAGTCCGTAGATGGTGTCGGTCGGGTATACGATGACGCCGCCCCGCCGCAGCACCTCCGCTGCGCGCGCGACACAGGCGGCTACGCCATCCTTCTTTATGCTGCATGTGTGCATCGGCACATCCTACCGAAACGCAAGGATATTTCCAGCAGGCAGGTGCTTTGCTATACTGCCCATCACTGCGCGCATAGCTCAGTTGGTTAGAGCGTCCGCTTGACGTGCGGAAGGTCCCACGTTCGAATCGTGGTGCGCGCACAATTCATATATCCTCATCTTCCTCCTGCAGAAAGCCGCCGGCTTGGTGGCGCCACAGATCTGCATACGTGCCGCCCTCGGCAATGAGGGCATCGTGCGTGCCGTCCTCCACTATCTCGCCGTCGTGCAAGACGACTATGCGGTCCATTTCGTGCAGCGTCGAAAGGCGGTGCGCTATCGCGATGACCGTCTTCCCCTCCATGAGCATGCGTAATGCATCTTGGATCGCGACTTCGCTCTCGCTGTCGAGTGCTGAGGTGGCCTCGTCAAGAAGCAGTATCGGCGCATTTTTGAGGATGGCGCGCGCGATGACGATGCGCTGGCGCTCGCCGCCCGAGAGTTTGACGCCGCGCTCTCCCACCAGCGTATCGTAGCCCTTCGGCAGCTTCTCGATAAAGCCGTGCGCATTCGCAAGGCGCGCCGCTCGTTCCACCTCTTCATCCGTAGCATCCAGCCGGCCGTAGAGAATATTCTCGCGTATCGTGCGATGGAACAGTACCGGCTCCTGCGGCACGACGGCGATCGCCTTGCGCACGCTATCCACTGTCGCCTCAGCGATGTTTTGTCCGTCGATGAGAATGGCGCCGCCGGTGAGCTCGTGGTGGCGCAGCAAGAGCCGCGTCAGGGTGGATTTTCCGGAACCGCTCTTGCCGACGAGGCCGACCTTCTGCCCCGCGGGAATATGAAGGGTCAGGCCCCGGAACAAGGGAGGCGTAAGATACCCGAACGAGATGTTATCGAACATCAGCTGGCCGCGCACCGCCTCGAGCGGCCGCGCGCCGGGCTTGTCCACTATCTGGTGCGGCTCGAGAATCTCCTCCAAGCTCTCGCGTATCTCGCCCCATGTCTCGCTGAAACTGTTCAGGTTGCTGCCCAAGAACAAGATGCGCTCTTCGATGTTGAATACCAGCGCGATGATGAGGACGATATCGCCCACGGAGATGGTCCCCGCTTGGGTGAGGTATACGGCGACGAGAACCATCGCGCCCGAGAAAAAGGTCTGCAAAAGGCCGTTGCCGAGAAGGACCGCCTCGCCGAAGCGCCAATTCCGCAGCCCCGCCGCTCGGCGCTTGAGTATTCCTATTTTCAGGCGGTCTATCTCGAATGCGCGGCGCGCGTATTCCTGCATCGCCGTGATATTCGAGAGAAGGTCGACCGTCGCGCCGGAGAGCTTCGCTTCGATATTCTGCGTCGCCGCCGAGAGCGGTACTCGCTTGCGCGCGAAGTAGACGTTGAGCGGCGCGACGATAGCGACCCACGCCATCAGTATCAGCGCGATAGTGGGGCTTGCGAGGAACGCGATGACGAAGCTTGCGATTATGGTGACGAAAAAGTTGAGGAACTGCCAAAGCACTTCCTCCACCACATCGGCCGAACCCGCAGCCGCATGATTTATTTTGTTCGCGAGCGAACCCGCGAAATGGTCTGAAAAATAACTCCTGCTGTGCCGCGTGACGTATGCAGTAAGCGCGTAGCGTGCGCTGGCGCGCGCGCCTGTCGCCCATAAGGCGCCCGCAAAACCGGAGACGCGCCAAATAAGGCCCGCGAGAAGCGCGACGCCGATATAGGCGAACGCGGCCAATATGAGGTCGCGATACGCGCCGCCCTGGGCAAGCGCCGCAGCGGAATCCGCGATGAGCTTGAATACGTATGGAATGACGGCGTAGAGGGTCGCCGACACGATGACCGCAAGCATCGCCACGAGCGCAGGGCGCCAGTGCGGCCGCGATATGGCCCACATGAATCGCGCGGGATTCTTTGTGAGCGGTATGTTGTCGACCCAGATGCTCATATGCATTAAGATATGCGCCCCCTCGGGCGCATCAGGCCACAATTATAGCATAAAATCAAAAGCTGCGCTATAGTCGGCGGATGCGCATCTTGGGAATAGAGACATCCGCGGACGATACGGGCATCGCACTCATCGACGCGAGTGGCACATTCGGCCCTGACTTTAGATGCAGCGTCCTAGCCAACGAGCTCGCTTCGCAGAACGTGCATGCCGCCTACGGGGGCATCTACCCGAATCTTGCAAAGCGCGAACATGCAAAGAATCTGCCGATACTTCTTACGCGTGCACTATCGGCGTGCAAAGACGCCAATGTTGACGCCATAGCGGTCACGGTAGGCCCCGGCCTTGAACCGTGCCTCTGGCAGGGCATCGAGTTTGCCAAGCGGCTGGGGCAGGATTGGGGAGTGCCGCTCATACCGGTCAACCATATGGAAGGACACATTCTCGTTTCGCTGCTGCAGCAAGAAGCAGCTACGCGCTACAAACTGCAAGCAGTCAGCTACCCCGCCATCGTGCTGCTCATCTCGGGCGGACATACGGAGTTGATACTGATGCGCGGGTTCGGCGGATATGAGTACCTCGGGCGCACCCGCGACGATGCCGTCGGCGAGGCGTTTGACAAGGTCGCGAGAATGCTCGACCTTCCCTACCCGGGCGGCCCGCACATCTCGCGACTCGCAGAAGCATTCCGCGCAACCCACGAGGTGACACCTCGTGGGTTGCCGTCTCGTGGATTGCGGTTGCCGCGGCCGATGCTGCACGATGACAATTACGACTTTTCCTTTGCGGGGCTGAAGACCGCGGTCTTGCGACTCGTCGACGCGAACAAACCTCTCACCGATGATGCGAAAATGCTGATAGCGCGCGAGTTCGAGGATGCCGCCGCCGAAGTTCTTGCGGCGAAGACGGCGCGCGCCGCAAATGAGTATGGCGCGGCCACGGTCATCGTCGGCGGCGGCGTATCCGCCAACGCGCACATTCGAGGAGAGTTGTCCCGCGCGCTGCAGGATACCGGCTGCGAACTATTGCTCTGTCCTCTTGAATTCTCCGGCGACAATGCGCTTATGATTGCCCTCGCGGGCTGCTTCCGCTCATTCACTGCGGTTTCGGCAAGGGCGGGAGCACCGCGCGATATGCATGCGCGGGAAGACTCGCTGCGGGCGCAAGGATACCTAAAACTTACCGATAATGCGTAGTTTCGTGATAGTATGGCCGAAATGAAAAGCGGTAACGTGCCGGAAGAGTTTCTCAAGCCCTACGACGCTGCATCCGAGGAATCACATATCAGCGCGCTGTGGGAAAAGGCCGGATATGCCGATCCGGACACATGCGTACAAGAGGGCATCACCTCTGCCAATGCAGAAGCGTATTCCATAGTCCTGCCTCCGCCGAACGTCACGGGCACGCTGCACATGGGACATGCCGCCATGCTCGCCATTGAGGATATCCTCATACGCTACAATCGCATGCGCGGCAAGCGCACGCTCTGGCTCCCCGGCACCGACAGCGCCGCCATTGCCACGCAATCGAAGGTTGAGGCGGATCTCTATAAGAAGGAAAAGAAGACGCGCCACGACGTTGGGCGCGAAGAACTCTTGCGCCGCATCGACGCGTTCACAAAGGAGAGCAAAGGCATAATCACCGACCAGGTCCGCCGCATGGGCTCATCGCTCGACTGGAGCCGCTATGCGTACACGATGGACGATGCGCGCTATCACGCAGTTATGACGGCCTTCGTTCGCATGTATGAGGCGGGACTCATCTATAGGGGCGATCGAATCGTTAATTGGGACCCAAAGCTCCAGACGACCGTTTCCGACGATGAGGTCGAGTACATCGAGCAGACAGACCCGTTCTATTTTTTCCAATACGGGCCGTTCGTTATCGGTACGGTGCGCCCGGAGACGAAATTCGGCGACAAATACGTCGTCATGCATCCGGCCGACGAGCGCTACAAGGATTTCACGCACGGACAGCGCCTTGAACTCGAATGGATAAACGGACGCATCAGTGCGACGGTCATCAAGGACGAGGCGGTTGATATGAGCGTCGGCTCCGGCGTTATGACGATAACTCCCGCGCACTCCGCGATCGACTTCGAGATAGCGCAGCGGCACGGCCTCGATGTCGAGCAGATAATAGACGAGCGGGGCGTTCTTCTCCCTATAGCCGGCGAGTTCGCGGGCCAGCATATCAAGAAGGCAAGGCCGCTTATCGTGGAGAAACTGCGAGAAAAGGGGCTTCTTGTTAAGGTCGACGACGCGTACGCGCACAGCGTCGCGACAAACAGCCGCGGCGGAGGCATCATCGAGCCCCAAATAAAAAGGCAGTGGTTCGTTGCGGTGAACAAGGAGTTTACATTGGAACACTCCCAGTTCCCCGACCTCCCCGCCGGCTCCAAGACGACACTCAAGCTATTGATGCGCCACGCAGTCGAGAGCGGCGCGATAAAGATCGTGCCCGAGCGCTTCGAGAAAATTTATTACCATTGGGTGGACAACCTGCGCGACTGGTGTATTTCCCGCCAGATATGGTTCGGGCACAGAATTCCCGTGTGGTACCGGGAAAAGGACTCGGGCGAGGATGGGGATATATACGTCGGGACTGAGCCACCAACCGAGGGCGAGGGTTGGCAGCAAGATCCCGACACGCTCGACACCTGGTTTTCATCCGGACTCTGGACGCTCTCCACGCTGGGCTGGCCTAACGAGGATGCGCGGGGTAAACCGGTATTCAATCCGGACGGCTCCGTCAACCCCGATAGCGATCTCGGCACCTATCACCCGACCTCCATCCTTGAGACCGGTTACGATATCCTTTTCTTCTGGGTCGCACGCATGATACTCATGACGGGGTTCCTGCGCGGAGATGTGCCCTTCAAGCACGTGTACCTGCACGGGCTCGTCCGGGACGACAAGGGCCGCAAGATGTCAAAATCGCTCGGCAACATCATCGACCCGCTGGATATGGTAGGAAAATACGGCGCGGATGCGACGCGGCTCAGTCTCGTCGTCGGCGTGCAACCCGGGAACGACCTGAAACTTTCCGAAGACCGCGTACGCGGCTATAAGCACTTCGCCAACAAGCTCTGGAACATCGCCCGCTTCGTGCTCGAAAACTCGACCGGCCAGAGTGGCACGGACGCACCCACACCTGCGATGCAAAGCAGCGTCGGTTCAGGAGGCGATAGGGAGACGGGCGCACTCCTTCTTGAGGGCGACGAGGCGCTCGTGGCCGAAGCGCGCACTATGGCGGAGCGCGTGTCGGCGCACATTGAGGCGTTCCGCCTCGATCTTGCGGCGGACACTGTGTACCATTTCGTATGGGACAGATTCGCTGCTGAAATACTGGAGGAATCAAAACCCGTCCTTAAGGCCGGCGGCGAGGCCGCCGCCTCCCGCCGCCGCGCGCTCCTCTCGATTCTCGACATCTCGCTGCGAACCCTGCATCCCTTCATGCCATTCGTTACGGAAGCAATCTGGCAGCGCATGCCCGATAGGGAGCGCCCTGTCCTCATGGTGGCACAGTGGCCCGCCAACCATACCGTATAATTAGCGCGTGCCGGACGCTGTTACACCAGTGCTCCTTGCCGCCGCAGGCGGCATTTTCCCGGCGCTCGCGTGGCTGTGGTTCTGGCGCCGCGAGGACGCGGCGCATCCCGAGCCGCGCCGCCTTATAGCTCTCGCGTTCATCGCGGGCATGATAACCGTCGCTGCCGTTATTCCGATACAAAAGTCGCTGGCCGCCGTCTTCGCCGCCCCAGCGCTGTTATTTGCCGTGTGGTCCGCTATCGAAGAGCTGGCCAAGTATCTAGCCGCGCGTTTTTCTGTCCTATGGCGGCGGGAAGTCAACGAACCCATCGATGTCGTCATCTACATGATTACCGTAGCGCTCGGGTTCGCCGCGCTCGAGAACGCCCTGTTCCTGCTCTCTCCTCTTTCCGGAACGACCACGCTTGAGACGATGCTGACGGGCAACTTGCGCTTCGTCGGGGCGACCTTGCTTCATGTACTTTCCTCGGCGGTAGTGGGCATAGCCATAGCGTTCGCATTTTACAAGCCGAAAGCCATGCGCGCGCTCTATGCCCTCGTCGGAGTTATCCTCGCCTCCCTTTTGCATGCCGGGTTCAACTTCCTTATACTTGAACAATCGGAGGAGTACCTGCTGCGGACCTTTGCCATCGTATGGTTCGGTCTCGTGTTCGTACTCGCCGTTATTGAGTACGTCAAGCGCATCCGGCCTTCCCGATATACGAAGCGCTAGCGCGCAAATAAACGTTTACCTACCTATGAAGAAAACATCTTTTTTATCACGGTTGATGGGCCAAACGGATGCCGAGCAATACGATGATTTCCTGGATTCCCACGAAGAGGGCGTCATTTTCACGGACGACGGCGTGGAGCGCCGCCCGGCCGTTCGCAGCGCAGAGTCGGATGACGCTTCCGCGGAGCCCGGCGGCGAGCTGGCCGTCGACGTATACCAGACGCCGGATGCCATCGTTGTCAAAGCGTTCATCGCCGGGGTGCAGCCGGCCACTGTCGACATCTCCCTCACGCGGGAGATGGTCACCATCTCGGGTACGCGCACCGAGGAAAAGGAGGTTGACGAGGACAACTACTTCCACCGCGAGCTCTACTGGGGTTCATTCTCCCGCACGATACTGTTGCCTGAAGAAATAGATGTGGATATGGCGGAAGCAACGGAAAAGCACGGTATTCTCATGGTCCGCCTCCCTAAGATAAACAAAAAGCGGCAAACGAAACTGAAGGTGCGAGCCCGCTGATACATTTCTCTGTGCTTGGGGCCAGAATCGAACTGGCGACCTTCCCGTCTTCAGCGGGACGCTCTAACCAACTGAGCTACCCAAGCGTGTGCGCTCAATTTTGCTTGAAATACTCGCGCGGGTCAAATCTGTCGGCCAATCCCTGCAGCGCGCCAAACTGCGCCTGCACGCTCGCGTTCGCTCCCTGCACTTGGTCCATCGTCTCACGCATCTGCTCGAGAACGGGTGCGAGGTATGTCGAATAAAGCCATAGCGGCAAAACCACTAAAAGTACTATCCATACCATGAGCTTCACCACGCCGCCGATAAAAGCACTGCGCCGCATTGCGTGCAGCATGCGGTTATTTTCCTTCGAGAGACGGTACGTCTCTTCGAGCATCCTGTCTTCGTCCATAATTTCATTATACCGTGCGCCCAAGCGGAGCAAAGCTGCGCACATGCACGAGCGTACTGCCCTTTTTGTTCAGTTTCTTCACCTCCACGTTTCTGCCCTTTTGCACGAACAGCTTGCCTGCAAGAAGCGGGAGTCCTTTTCCGAACAGGACGGGTTCAATGGTGAGATACAACTCGTCGAGCATACCCGCATCGCGGCAATACGTGTACGTTTCTGTGCCGCCGAGTATCACCACGCGGCGGTATCCGTGCCTTCGGATGAAGGCGCGCACATTCTCTTTCTTTGGGTTTAGGAATGCAAGCCGCTCGTGCACCCGCCTCACACCGGCAGCGGAGCGTGTAAGTACGATGCAGTTTCGCCCGCGTCTCTCCAGGCGCGTGCGCGCCAGCTCGTACGTCTTGCGGCCCACCAAGACGACATCGGCCGAATCCAGCACCTCTCGCAGAAGGCGCTTATCCTCGCGGCTCGTCCAGTCGGTCAGGTGCCTCTCATGCGCAGCGATGCGCCCGTCAAGCGTCACTGCCGCGATCGCAATGTAGCGCGTCCTAGCCATATGCCCTCGGCAGGAATCGAACCCACATCAATCCCTTAGGACGGGACTGTTCTATCCATTGAACTACGAGGGCCTATCGGCGCGGCTTTCGCCGCGCACGTGCACTCTACCACGCTCAATGATGGGACAAAACGCTATGATTATACCTTCAGCAATTCTTTCAACTGCTGCTCGTCGAACCCGACGACCATCTGCTCGCCGACCGTAATGACGGGAACGCCCATTTGCCCGCTGCGCTCTATCATCTCCTTTCGCTTCTCCAAATCCTGCGCGACGTCGTGTTCGCGGTAGGCAATATTGTGGTCGGTAAAGAAATCCTTCGCCGCGTGGCAAAAGTGGCACGTCGGGGTCGTGTATATGGTGACTTCAGGCTGTGTAGACATATGGGTATAAGAAAATTGTAATTGGTAATTATGATTATACATCACTTCGCGGCTCGTGCATGCTTGAGCGCGCGTGCGTGCCACAGAAGGTCCTCATACATCGCGCGGGCGGACTTCTCATACGCATCGAGCGCGCCCGCTTTCAGCACCCCTCCATCATCTCGCAGGTTCCACGGCTCCATTACGTGCACAGAGCGGCGAATGGGGACCATCTCAAGCTCGATAGAGACGAGCCGCATCTGCTCGACGGCGCGCGCGCCGCCTGTGTTCCCATAGGAAAGAAAGGCGATGGGCTTCCTGTTCCAAGGATACCAGACGTAATCGAATGCATTTTTCAATACGGCCGAATACCCGCGATTATACTCCGGCGCGACGACGACGAATCCGTCGGCCTCGCTAATTTTCTCCGACCAGCGCCGCACCGCTTCTTTGTCGTGCCCCGCCTTCTCATCCGAGGCGGGGGACGCCGGCTCCTCGTAAAACGGCAGCGCGTAATCGCGCAGGTCGAGGAGCTCCAGCTCGGCCCCCGGGGTGTCTTTCAGGACTCCGTGCAGCCAAGCCGCGGCGTGCTCGCTGAAGCGATTCGGGCGCGTACTGCCCACGATAAGTTTGATGTTCAGATCATCAGACATAACACAAGCGCATCATCAATAATGTCTTCACTATAGCAACTCACTTTACATTGTAAAGTTAGCAAAGGCGTGATAGCGTGGCGTAATGTTGCGGACGAAAAGCCAGCGTAACACACTTTGCAGAAAATGCCCCGTGGCGCGCGTTGCAGATACGTTTGGCGACCCCTGCGCGCTCCTTATCATGCACAATCTGCTCGGCGCGCCCCGCCGCTTCGGCGAGCTGGAGGATTTGCTTGGCGGCATAAGCCCGCGAACGCTCACCAAGACGCTTCGCCGCCTCGAGGCGAAGGGATTCATTACGCGCACGCACTTTAAGAAGCCCATGCGCTTTCACTATGAGCTCACGAGCAAGGGAAAGGCCTTCCAGAACGTAGTAGCCGCGATGCGCGCGTACGGAAAAGCGCATCTGTAGGGTACCGGAGCGCACCCCTGCACGCGCGGGCGTACCCGCCTTGCCTGGCGCGCCGCCAGGACCCGCCGTATCTAAAAGCTATGTCCGCCGTGGTATATTCTCAAGGCCGGAAGCGGGTATAGTTTAGTGGCAGAATGAATGCTTCCCAAGCATTAGATCGGGGTTCGATTCCCCGTACCCGCATCACCAGAACATCCAGAAGCGTACGCGCTCGATAAAAGTTGGTTCGCGGATGGGCTCCGGCTCGGGCGGCTCGACGATGACGATGAGCTCCTCGCCCTCCGCCGCAAGTCCGAATTGCCGCCTCAGTTCGGCCTCCATTCCCCGCTCCGTTCGCAAACTCGCTATATCTGCGCGCAGCTCATTCTCGCGCTCCTCCAAATCCGCGAGCTGCACGCGCGCTTCATCGCGGAGCGCGCGTGCCTCGCGCTCCTTCTGGTAAATCTCCCACAAGCCGCTCCCCATCACGGCGAGGATAGCGAGCAATACCACCATGCCTATCCTCCGAAGAAGGAGTCGCACCGGGTCGCTCTTCTTTGCGGACGGGGCCATGCCTTTGATTCTAGCACCGCTTCCCCGCCGTTTGCATTTTCCGCAATTCCCTATACCCTATAGGTACAGGTAACGCAGTGGACATGAGCTTCTTATTTCACCACAAAACACGGAAGGCCCTAAAATACATCTGGGGCGTAGCGGCGGTGCTCATTATCGTCGGTATGACGTTCTTTTTCGCACCAGGCATCGTCAATATACTCCTGGGCGGAACGCACTAAGCCCCGCGGCGGCGCCTAGTTCTCGCGCACCACCTTCAAAAACACCTCGTGGGGGATATCAACCTTGCCGGTGCCGCGCGCGAGCATTTTCTTTTTTCCCTTCTTCTGCTTTTCCAATAGCTTCATTTTGCGCGTTACATCGCCCCCATAGAGGTACCCGGTTACGTCCTTTCGCAGGGCGGATACTCGCCGCGCCGCAATTATCCGCCCCATTGCCTTCGCCTGTATTTTTAGGACGAACAGCTGCCGCGGCAGAAGCTTCTCCAGCTTCTCGACCATTTTTTCGGCCTCTTCCTGCACGCGCCTGCGGCTGACGATTCGCGCGAAGGCGGCCACCGGCTCTTCCGCGACGAGGATGTCGAGCCGCGTCACGTCGGCGTCACGCAGTCCGGCTAGCTCGTACGAAAGCGATGCGTAGCCGGACGAGGCGCTCTTGAGCCGGTCGAAGAATCCGCGCATGAGCTCCCGCAGCGGCATCTCCGCCTGCAGCTTTATTTTCCCGTCCGGAAGCGTCTCCGTATCACCCGTTATCGCCTCATGTTCGTACAGAAGTCGGGTGGCACCTCCGATATGCTCCGGCGGCGAGATGATAGATACGTTCGCCCACATCTCGCGCACGCGCGCCGCCTGTCCGTCGTCCGGCAGCCGAGACGGCGCATATATCTGTTCCACCTTTCCGTTGGCATATGTCACTTCGTAGACGGTCGTCGGCATAGTCACGATAAGCGCGAGCCCGAACTCGCGGCGCAGGCGTTCGATGACTATCTCCAAATGAAGCATGCCTAGAAAGCCGCACCGGTACCCCTTGCCCATGACGCCGGAGGATTCTTCTTCATAGGAAAGCGAGGAATCGGAAAGATGCAGCCGCTCGAGTGACTGCCGCAGCGCGACAAGATCGTCTTGGCTCTCCGGATAGACGGACGCCCAAATGACCGGCGCGGGCGTACGGTATCCGGGCAGACCCTCTTCCGGCTCTTTGGCAGAGACGACCGTATCGCCGACCGTTGCGATGCCGGGGCGCTTTATACCCGTGACGATGTACCCTATCTCACCCTCTTCCAGCGTCGCGCGCGGCGATTCATCGGGCATCAGCACGCCGACCTCGACCGCGCTGAACGACTCCTTTGCCGCCGCGAGCCGCAGCGCATCCCCCTTCTTGATACTCCCGTTAAAAATTCGTGCATAGATAATCACGCCGCGGTGATCCGAATACGCGAAATCGAACACGAGGGCCTGCAGGCCCCGGCGCTTCGGCTGCGGCGGCGGCACTTTCTCGACTATCCTGTTCAATACTTCCGCGACGCCCTCACCCGTTTTGCCGGACGCGCCAAGCACCTCGGATTCATCAATATTGAGCAAAAGGGCGAGCTCGCTCCGTATGTCGGCCGTGCGAGCCGTCGGCGCATCTATCTTCGAAACCACCGGCACGATGACGAGGCCGAGCGAACGCGCTATCGAGAGCACGGAGAGCGTCTGCGCTTCAACGCCCTGCGTGGCGTCTACGAGAAGCACCACGCCCTCGACGGCGGTGAGCGCGCGGGACACTTCATATGCGAAATCGACGTGCCCCGGCGTATCTATGAGGTTCAGCACGTAGTGCTTGGAATGCAAGGTGTAGTTCATTCGGACCGGCTGCATCTTTATTGTTATGCCCCGCTCGCGTTCGAGCTCCATTCGGTCCAATACTTGTTCGCGCATTTTGCGCGTTTCGATAGTGCCCGTCATTTCGAGCATCCTATCCGCCAACGTTGACTTCCCGTGGTCAATGTGGGCGATAATGGAAAAGTTCCGTATATGGTCCGCCATCGTCACGCCATACTACCCGAGAGGAGCCGAAATGTCCCGCACTATTCGACTGATGAATACGGCTCGGCGCTCCGCCACAGGCGCCGCCTCGCGGCCTCATACCCTTCTGCTAGCTCACGGCTGCCGGATATGTAGTACGCGGCAACAGCTGCCGCAATGCCCGCGCATCCGGCGACGAACCCCTTGGTAAATACCGATGCGAGCGTCGAGGTCAGCTCGAGAGGCCCCATAAAAACAAGTGCGATGTATGCCACGACGCCTGCGGCGAATGCCGCAACGAGCGATTGCCAGCACACGTCCGCGATGCGCCGAACAAATCCGCCGAACCGTCTCTCAAAATCGATGATGAGGAACAAGACGCCGAACACCGATGCGACGGAGAACGCGAGAGGAAGCGCGAGAACAGAGCTTCCTGCTACGCCCTCCACGCGCAAAAGCGACTCCAAGAAATCTATCGCTGCCGGAGCGCGGAGCGCATCGACAAAAAAGAGGGCGAGGCCGAGGGCGGCCGCCGCCGTGGCCGCCGCGGCGGAAACCGGAATGAGCGTCCGACCGGACGCGTAATATCCGCGAATGAGAAGGAGGGTCAGGCCTTGCGCCGTCAACGAGACGCCGAACAGCGCGAGTGCCGCGGCGGTAAGGCGCGTATCGGCCCAGTCGAACTGCCCCGAGCCGAGAATGCTGCGCACCACGTGCGCACGCAGCACGATTAGCAGCGCCGTGGCGGGAAACGACCAGAAAATGACGTGTCGCGCCGCCGTAGAAACTTGGACAACAAACTCCTGTATCTTCCCTTCCGCGAACATTCTGGAAAGCGAGGGGAACGCGGCGACCGAATAGCTCGCTCCGATGATGGCGAGCGGTACGGCTTGCAAGTTCCATGCGAACATAAAGATGGCGATGGAGCCGGTCGCCATGAGGCCTGCGAGCGCGATGAACCCGATAAAGGTGATTTGCGTCATCGAGAGGGCAAGTGCGCGCGGCGCCGATATGATGACCGTGGAGGCGAACGCCCCCCGCTCCGAGAAGGCAAAACTCCGCAGGAATCCGTCTCGCACTACGGACGGCACCTGTATGCCGACGTGCAGCAAGGCGCCGAGCACCACGCCCCATGCCAGTCCCGAGAGGCCCCACAGCGGATACAGGAACACCGCCCCCGCGATGATGCCAAAGTTGTAGACGATAGGCGTAGCCGCATAGAGCACGTAGCGATGCTTGAACTGCGTAATAGCCGCGGCGATGTTGGAGAACCCGAGCAGTATGGGCTGGAGCAGCAGAATGCGCGTCATCATAATGAGCGTATCCAAGTGCCCCTCTGCCGCATACTGGGGAAACAGCGAACCCAGTATCCGCGGCGCCAAGAGCGCCGCAGCTGCGGCTGCGGCTATAGCAAGCAAGGAGAATCCTATCGCGACAGTGTCTATGTACCTGTGCTGCTCTTTTTCGTCGCGCGCCGCGAGCATCGGAATGAGCACGTACACCGATACCAGCGCGCCTATCGACACGAACAAAAGGTCGGGGATGCGGAACGCGGCAAAATATAGGTCAAGCTCAAGGCCTGCGCCGAAAAGATGGGCAAGTATTCTGTCGCGCGCAAGCGCGAGAAGCGACGAGAGGAACGCCGCGGTACCCAGCACATATGCAGCCGCGTGAAGACTGCGCACCTCAAGTGTCACGTAGCCCAATTTGAGACCCGTCCAGCGGAACCCGTCCATCACATGCCGCATCATACACCGGTAGTCCGCGTACGCTCTTTATCCTGCGAGCAGACATGCACGCCCGCCACAACATGCCCGCCGCCCATACATCTAGTTTTCGGCGTTCTCCTCTTGCTCCTGGAGCTCGGCGCCGCGCGCGGCAAGCGCTCTAAGTTCTGCGAGCTTTTGTTCCACGACCGGACTCCCCGGATTCGAAGCCGCGACTCGCTCAAGCGCCTCAATCGCACCTTCATATTCCCCGATCTGCTCGAATGAGAGCGCAAGCAAGAATAGTGCGTTCGCGTAATCAGGCACCAAACGAATTGCCTCTAGAAATGCTACGATGGCGATCTCATGATTCCCTTGGGTATGATGCAACGCCCCGAGATGGTACCAGCCAAGCGGATCGTTCGGCACAAGCGTCGCCGCAGCTTCCGCATCCTGTATCGCCTCGCTTAACCTGCCCGCGTCAGCGTGCAAGTGTGACCGCAAATAGTATGCGGCGGCGAGATTCGGCTTCAATGCGAGCGCGCGGGCAAGATGCTCCCCTGCCGCGTCCGCGTTGCCCTGTATGGCCTCCAATTGCGCCAGCCGCAAATGGGGCAGAGGATTAGTGGGGTTCTCGGTTGCAGCTTCCTCATACGCGCGACGCGCCTCTTCGTAGGCTCCCTCAACGCCCGCACCGGCGAGCTCTTGGTAAAAGCGCGCAAGCGTGAGCCAGTTCTGATAATCCGCGCGGTTGATCTCGACCGCAGAAAGCGCATGCTGGATGGTTCGCGCGACGCTCGCTTGCAGGCGGGCGTGCGAATCTTCGTCGGCCGCTCCTTCCGCAGCGATGCGCGCAAGCTCAAGTATGCCGAGCTCCACTGCCGCACGATGCGCGCGTGCGTTGGCAGGATACACCGCGACGGCCTGCGCCACCTTGTCGGCGGCTGCCGCGATATCACCCGTCCGCTGATAGTGCAGTATGCTCGCATTTACATATACATTAGAGGTAAGCACCCGAAGGCCGCTCCAGAGCAGGAACACAATGCCAAGCATCATGAGCAATGCAACGATGAGCCGCACGATACCCGCATAGGAGTCGGTCGAGAGCGGCGCACGGATAGGTTCGCGGCCGGATTCCGCATGCCTCATAGCGACGAATGCGCCGAGGAGAAGAAAAAGAAGCGCGACTATGGCAATACCGGGGACGTACACCACGTGCAGCGCAAGCAGATACAAAGAGGCAAGCGCGAACGCGAAGGTAAGCATCCGGCTCGGTGAGAGCGGCCTTCTGTCAGTTAAGGTGCGCGAAACGGCAAAAAGCGCCGCGATACAAAGCGCGAGCCATGCGAGCATGCCAAGGACACCGACCGTAATCATCGCGGTCGGTATGACGCCCACACCGGATTCGAAATCGACGCCCCAAAACTCGGTCGTGTTGACCGAGAGCGGCTTGTGTACGCTCCATTCGCGAGGGAACATATTGGGCCCGGCGCCAAAGAGAAGGGAGCGGTAATCGGAGAGGGATTGCTGCCCTACCTCGTAGGTACCCTGCCACGAGGGGCGCACTTCGAACGTCGTCACCTGCAATCGATCCGGCACGTATTGGTACAACTGCTGTCCGAAGAAGCCGAAGAGGGAGAAAACAACCGCGGCGACGAGGATCGGTGCCGCTTGCTTCAGCGCCGCGTTGCGTGCCGCCCCTCCGAGAAGCGCCGCACGATACCGGATGATTGCGCCGATAAGTGCGGCGGCAGCGAGTGCAAACCACACATCGGTGGCATTCACCAGGAGAAGGAGCGCCAGAGAGATGGCCGCCACACCCGCGAAAAGGCCGCGCCATACTCGAGAGAACGTCTCGCCGGTACCAAGCGCAGCGATCGACAACAGAAGCGCGAGACCGAGCACTATACCGAGATCATGCCATGAGCCGACGGGAGTGAGCGCCATATGCGGCAAAACGCCCCCAAAGGTGAGTGAGGGCGCGAAAAAACGGATTATCTGAATGACGGCGACAATTGCCGCGCCGAGTATGATGCCCCGCAGAAGCACGCGCACAAATGTGCGGCGATCGACAAGCACGACTACCGCAAGCACAAAGACCATGTACCATGCGAGCATCGAAGCGAGCGTCTCGCGCTCTGTCCCCGTTCCTATTACCGAGCTCGCACTCCAGCCGGTCGTAAGGGCGGAAATCGCATAGGCGATAGGAAGCGCCGCGACTACCCAAAATAGCACGCTTCTCGGGAGCCGTATCACTCCTTCGAAGAGCCGCGCTGCGAACCACGCAAGAAGAGATACGGAAGCGACCGCAAGCAAGAACGACATTTTCGCCTGCGGTATCAAGACGGAGGCCGTAGGCACAAAGAAGACCGGCAACAAAAGCGCGAGCGCGAACAGGCCCCAGCGGGCAATCGCATCGCCATACTTCTGTACGTGCGCGGTCGGGGGCATATGGTGTAGAGAAGTATATCACAGCTGAGGTTGGAGCTGCGTGGTGTGGATAATGCCTGTACGCCCCTTCATTGTGCCGTATTTCCGGCACGTTCGCTGCACCTATAGTCGCTTCGCTCGTGTAGGATTGCTTGTTCGGAAACGAAAATGAGCGAAGCTCATTTTCGCTTCGCTCACTTCGCTGCACCTATAAGCCGGGTTCTGTTCCGATCATGCATCTGCCAGAGGCAGGCACCATCGGCGGCAATCATATATCTAGCTCCTCGATCACTCTCGGAGTCGAGCGGCTCTCCCTTCGCCAACGTTGATACGACATTGTGTTGAGCCGTAATTGGTGAAGGGCACGGCCTTGCACGCGGGTAGGAATTTTGCCGTTGCACCTCTGATGTTCCCATCAAAGCTACTCCTCGCGGAGCTCCTCGCCTCTCGGCTCGGACGTCTCTGTTCGCATCCCTATCCTCTCGGACGACGGGCGTTACCCGCTACCCTGCTGCAATTATTCCGAAGAACAATGCGCGTGTCCGGACTTTCCTCACCAATCTTGCCCACCGGAGGTGGCTGCAAGATTGAGTGCCCTGAGCTTGTCGAAGGGCTAGCTCCTCAACATCGCTCGGAGCGCTCGATTTTGCAACTGCCTACGGCAGGCATGATCGGCGCAACTGCCTAGCGCAGGCTTACATTATAACATCTTGACGTCGCGGGGCAACGTGGTATGACCGGTACGACACCGTCCACACCGGTGCGACCGGTATGCGCTTCTGTGGGAGTATCGCCACGTTTACCACAGCACTGACACGAAAAAAGCTACCGTGCACGTCGTGTTCGGAGCAGCGTACTGTCCTGCTAGGCCATCCTACACGATCTCGCACGTCCCGCCGGCGCATGCCAGCTCTTTCGCCTGCTCCGTTTCGTCGGTGCGTTCGTAAATGACGAGCTTGGAGTAGTCCATCGTGGGAAACTTAGAAGCAAGTTCTTCATACCTCTTCTTGTCTACCGCCTCGTATGGCGCCAGGCGATACACGTGATTCTCTCGCGGCAAGAACGACAGCCCGCCAATGATGTCCCAATTCTCGAACAGCCACGCCACGACGGCGACCCACTCCTCCTCGCCGACGGAAATAGTCGCTGAAGGGTTGTGCTCGGTAAAATTGAGCTTCACCATCTTCCAGTACTCCAATTGCTCGATGGCGGAGAGGTCGTTCTTGAAGACGGAGCTCGCCGGCGCCTTCACGGGGAACTCGAGTACATACGTGTTCGCCTCGCCCATTGTCTGCCCTACTTCCGGGTGGTGCGGAATACCCTGGTCGCGCACCATTTTGTAGAGCGAATCGGTCGCGGAGATGCGGATGCGCCGGATGTAGTACTGCGCGTGGCGCGGATGGATGCCCGACGAGCAGTCAAATGTCTGCGAAACCGTGCCCGAGGGCTTTACGCATGTTATCGAGTTCGATGTCTGAATGCCGAAGCGCTTGGCGTACTGTTGATTCGTCTTAATCGCGGCCTGCCGCATCTTCCGCATGACCTTCGCATCCCGCACGGCCGCGCAATCCCATTGGCCGGTGATGGATACGCCGAGAAGACGCTCCTCTTCGCAATTTTGCTTCCACTCTTTCGAAATATAGTTGAAGTTGACGAGCGTCGATTGGTAAGTGCCAAGGAGCGTCGCGAGCCGCGCCTTTCTCAGCAGGGTCTTTTCGGTGTCGTCGGGGCGCGCGATGACCTCCGACAAATTGCAGAACTGCTTGGATTGAAGGATTATCTCCCCGCACGGATTCGTGCCGACCTGTCCGATACCCTTTTTGCCGTACTTCTTCTTAAGATAGGCGACGCGGCGCTCCGGCATCGTCTTCTCGAGCGAGCCGCGGTTGAATATGCCCCGCTCGCCGGTACCGCTTTTCATCAAGGCCACCCATTCGTCCATCAATTCCGCATTTGTCGGCTTCGTCTCGTAGACGGCGGAGTTGTTGGCCACCGAGCGGTACGGATCCGTAAGGAAAAACTGGCCTTTTTTCGCGTCGCGTATCTCCACGTCGTCGAGGTCTGAGAGCGATATCATCGCCGTCCGCCGCACGCCGCCCGCGACAACACACTCGCCTATCTTGCAGATGATGTCGTGCGCATCGATGTTCCTCAGGCGCCTGCCTTGCCGCCGCAGTATGCGCTCGCGGGCGAAGGCAAGGAGCGAGCGGAGCGGCTCCGGCCCGGATGCCTTGCCGCCCATCGTTTTGAGGCGCGCCCCCGCCGGGCGGATGAGCGAGAAATCAAATTCAACATCCTTCCCCGCATACCATTGCTTAAGGCCGAGTGTCAGCGCATCGCACCACCCTTCTTTCGTATCCGCAATGACATGTGTCGCCGCCTTCTCGCCGGTCTGCTTCTCTATCTGCGGCAGCTGCTGCACGTTGTAACTCTCCACGGCGTATCCGACGCCGCACCCCTGCATCGAGAGGTACATTATCTCCGCAAAGTCCTCGAGCTTTGCTGGTGCAATGAATGAGCAGTTGTAGAAGCACGTATTGCACTTGCGCGCGGGTGCGCCCGCGAACTGCATCGCTCTCATCGAAGGCATGACCTCTTGTTTGCGAATGGCCTCCCGCACTTCGGCGTACTCGCGCTTCGTGAGCTTGTCGCCGAGATTCTCTTTCATGAAATCGACGTAGCGATCTACTGTTTCCACCCAGGTCTCCCGCCGCTGCTCGCTCTCTATCCAACGCGCATAGGTGCGCAAATAGACGAACTCCCCCAGCGGATTGTTTTTGAAATATTGTTTCGATTCCTCTGCCAGTTTTTTGACGTGCTCAGGCACTTCGCCCTGCTCCTTGCGTATTTTGGTGCGCTCGGCGCGGTAGAGGATGTAGGCCTTGGATGTGGCGATGTAATCCGAGAGCATGAGCTGGCGCTCGACCTCGTCTTGGCAACCCTCGACGGTCGGAAGGAAATTCTTATACGTCTTCGCTATGCGCATCATCTCGCTGCATACCTTGTGTGCGACGACTTCCGCCTCGTCGCGTGACCCCTCGCCGGAGGCCGTCATCGCCTTATAGATGACGTTTACTATCTTGTCGAACTCGAACGGCACTATGCGGCCGTCGCGTTTTTGTATGCGCGGGATGTATTTCTTGTACACTCGCTGCGCGGCTCCCGATTCGGAGCGGCGAGCGGAACTGCGGACGTGCCGTGTGGCCGTTTGATTAGTCATGCGCATAGAGGATAAATGCTAAGAGTTCCATTGTACGCCCGCCGGCGGCACGTGTCTCATGAAGGGTACTGTGGAAAAGTCCTATGGAAGCTCGGCCATACTGCCTATCTCGATGCCATTACGCTCCGAGAAGCCCGCAGGAAGCTCAAGAACGAAGCGTGCGGGCATGTGAGGTGAAAAACCCGCCGGGTACGTCTCCGGAGCCACGTCGCGGCGCATATCGACGACCTCGCCTTCCGCGGACAGCCAGAGAATATCTATGGAAAACAGCATGTCTTTCATCCAAATGCTGTAGTAGCCATCTTCCGGAAATATGAAGAGCATGCCCTCGTCCGGTGCGAGCGATTCGCGGCCGCTTAGACCCCGCGCACGTTCGTCGGGTGTCTCGACGATGGACACCAGGATGGGGACGCCTCCGATGCGCATGGGGACGCGGTGCTCCTCGAACTGTCGCTGCTGCATACTGTATATGAGGACGAAAGCGGCGGCCGCGAGGATCGCGGCCGCCGCCATGCCCTTTGCAATAGCCATATGCGGCCTGCCGCGGCGCCTAGAGCACCAGAATTACCGCCATCAGTATGAACGCCACCAGCCAAAAGCCCGCGTTGATGGCAAAGTACGCGAATTTCTTCTGCTCCCATAGCACGGCGCCAAGCAGTACCGGCGCCGCAAATCCGACCCACGTCCAGAACGCGAGCTCCACTGCGCCGATGACGTCAAACACGCCCCATGCTATGCCGAAGTGGTTCATCACGTAGGCGATGAGCATGCTCGCAAGGAGCGCCACGACGACCGTGAGCGGCATTCTCTTCTTGCCGCGCTCAGCTGCCTCGGGAGAGACGTTGGCGTGGCGCATCCAGGCCGTGCCGAAGATGCGCGGGTGATACCATAAGAAGCCGAGTACGACCGAGGCAACGCCTGCCGCAAGTATCGGCCAAAATGTTACTTCATACATATGTTCAACGCGTAGTTAAATAAGAGCGACTAATCGACACTTTCATGATACCGCGCACGGCCGCGCGCGCCAGAGAACACCTGTGGGCAACCTTCAGCTGCCGAGCGACATCATAAGTACGAGCATTGGAAGGGCCGCGCGGGCGACCGCGAACCGCGCGCCTCCGCTCGGCTCGGCG
>PFBM01000013.1:0-1660 GCA_002773285.1 Candidatus Kaiserbacteria bacterium CG10_big_fil_rev_8_21_14_0_10_59_10 | reverse complement strand
GGGAGCGAGGCGCTCAAGGACAGAGGCGATGGCCGGCGCGGCGCTTCTGGGCTGCGCCGCGATGGGTTCCGGCTCCTCGCCGCGCTCTTTGCAAAATCCTCTGCCTGCCTGCTTGCACGAGCGCTCCGTACATGCGTACGAACCGTCAGCGGCGCGCGTGCATGTATTGCAACCGTCGTACCACGCGCGGCACTGCGGGCTCGGCACGAACGCCCTGTCATACACGGACGCACGCGCCGGGCTCGCCGAGGTTCGCACCGCACCGCGCTCCATTGCGAAACACGCGCCCGCATGCAGATATTCCGCATGCGCCCGCTCAAGCTCGCAACCATTCCAGAAACTCTCATACACTGAAATGCATGAGTCGCCCGCGCACACTCCCGTCGGCATCGCGCCACACACGGGCTCGTATACGCTCGAGCATTGGCCGACATGGTCCGCCGAGAGCGTTACGGTAACGGGTGCAAATCCCCCGAACAGCACGCCGATGAGTACCGCGCACGACAGGTTCCGCACGACGACTATTCGGGCCGAATGTTCCTTTGTATTAAACGCCTTGCTCATGTATAGCGCATAGTGGCGCGCCTGTCTGAAAATAACGTGAGCTCAAGCCGCTCCTCTGCACTTCCGATGTGTTATAATGCACATATGCGTACCATCACACTAAAAGGAGGCTCGGAGATGCCTGTGATCGGCCTCGGAACCTCTCAACTAAAGGGCGAGGACGGTGCGCGCGCTATTTCCGAAGCGATCGAAGTCGGATATCGCGCCATTGATACGGCCGAGGATTACGGCAATCACGATGCCGTGGCCGCCGCCATGAACGAAAGCGCCGTCCCGCGCGAGGAGTTTTTTCTGACTACGAAAATCCCCCGCGTGGGACTTTCGCGCGAGTCAGTGCTTGAGCGAACGAAGCGCTATTTGCACGAATTGCAGACAGAGTATGTCGACCTTCTCCTCATTCACTGGCCAAACCGCGCAATTCCCATCGCGGAGACGCTTGGGGCGATGGAGGAGCTGCGTGCCGCAGGGGCCATACGGGCCATCGGCGTATCCAACTTCACCGAGCGCCATCTGGAGGAAGCGCTCTCGACGGGCGTTTCCGTCTCCGTCAATCAGGTCGAAGTGCATCCCTCCTTCAACCAAAAGAAGCTCGTCTCCTACTGCGGCGAAAAAAACATCGTCGTAACCGCGTACGCGCCCCTCGGGCGCGGCAAGGACTTGCAGGAGCCGCTCATCGCCGAGCTTGCGAAAAAGTATGGCGTATCGGTTCCCCAGGTTATATTGAATTGGATAGTGAGCCGCGGCTTGACGACGATACCCAAGAGCTCCAGCCGTGCGCATATGGAGGATAATCTGAAAGCGCTTACGTGGGCGATGGACCCGTCCGATATTGCCGCAATAGACGCGCTGCCTCAGGGCGAGCGCATCTTCAATCCGCCGACTGCCGAATTCGACTAGCAGCCCCGCGCGCGCCTACTCGTCTGTGCGCACCCCTTTCAAAACTATTGGCGGAGGAGGAGGGATTCGGTCAAGCGCTCTGAAATGCGCCGCCGCGCATTTCCTCCGCCTGACCACGCTCGCGCCGCCCCACGTGCTCGCGGGGGCCCCGGCGCTCGCCTTCGAATCCCTCCTTCATCCTGCAAAAATATAGTCGCCC
>PFBM01000009.1:3044-28259 GCA_002773285.1 Candidatus Kaiserbacteria bacterium CG10_big_fil_rev_8_21_14_0_10_59_10 | reverse complement strand
GCGGCGCTCCGCGCCGCGCTTTCTGAAATCGGCAAAAAGGAATTAGGTTTGATTATGGTGACCCCGACGGGAATCGAACCCGTGTTTACGCCTTGAAAGAGCGCTGTCCTAACCACTAGACGACGGGGCCGTTTAAAACAGCTTCTAGCTGCTAGCTGCTAGTTTCTAGCAGGAGAAAGCCAAAAGCATACAAATAATACAATTTTTTGAGCATTTGGCAAAAAAATGGTACCGTTCCTTTGCCGTGGAGAGGTGGCTGAGTGGTCGAAGGCACCGCACTCGAAATGCGGCGTGCTCGAAAGGGTACCGTGGGTTCGAATCCCACCCTCTCCGAATCGACAAAATGCAAAGGTTAGTATTTCACCGATAAGTACCCTTCAGATGCCCAAACAAAAGTGGCAGTGCACATAGGCGCCAATGCTTGCGCAGATAGGGCACCGTGTGCGCGTAGACGCCTCCTAGAAGGTTCGCAAAAGCGTAACAATCGAATGAGATGTCCTGCTTTGCATGGTAGCTCCGCAGAAAATCCAGTATCGCCGCTTTCACGTTCGCCGGTACCGAAAGCTCTCTCGGAAAGAAGCGACGCATGAGTATCAATCTCAGGTCGCATAGATCAGATGGCGGCTTCGAGTCCTGGAAATTCACGAAGCCGTCCGCCTCACGCACGAATACCTCTTTGACGGTCATGCACGAACCGTCAGCCGTAATGATATGTTGGGCGCGTGGACTTACGTAGATGGTGAACATCGCAAGCTCCATTGCTGGCCTTCCGGCGAAACCATATATGAGAACGTCCATGCAGTCCAGCTGCCACGTCAAGCCCAGATGGCGGCCGCTATGTATGAAAGCGCTAAAATGCCTTAATGGAAATGCACTTTTAAAAAAAGTGCGAGTCGTTTCGGATCAAATGTAATATCGGTACAATACCTCCATGCACAGCGACTCTACAAGCAAAGACCTGACGGCGGATGTCCGCAGGAACACTGCTATCCTGGCTGCCTGCATGGGTTTGAGCTGGGCCGTGGTGCAGCTGGTGGTAGCGCTATCGGCAGTCATCTTTGCATACCTTACCGGTGAAGCATCACTCGGCGGCCTTGCGCCCGGGTTATATCTGATGAGCTGGGCGGTTGCGAGTTTTATCATGGGGAGATTTATGGATACGCATGGGCGCGCAAAGGGCCTGCGCCTCGGTTTTGCCGCGGGGGTTGCGGGCGCTATCTTGGTTCACGCCGGAACGAGTATTGAATCGAGCGTACTCTTTCTTTTCGGGTTGTGTCTGGTGGGAGCTTGCTCGGGTACTGTCAATCTCGCCCGGGTCGGCGCCGCCGACATGTATCCGCCCGCTCGCCGCGCGCGCGGCATCAGTTTCGTCCTCCTTGGTGCCGCTTTTGGGGCTATCGCCAGTCCGATCGCGTTCGCACCGATGCTCATTGGTGCAGGGAGCGGCGCGGAACTTGCCGCACCTTGGTTCGCGGCTGCCGCACTCCTCGCCGTCGGCGCGGTTATCACCTTCGGGATACGGATAGACCCGATAGAGGTAGGCCGCCGCATCGCCCTTCGCGCTCAGACGGTAGGCGCTACGGGCGCAGAGCCCGCCAGGAAGCTTCGCGAGTTGATCGCGCTTCCGACCGTACTGCCTGCGATGATCGCCGCGGTACTGTCGCAGGCGGTCATGGCTGCATTCATGAGCATTACTGGCCTCATCATGGTGGGCCATGGCCATGACGCGGTGGCAGTTACGATCGTAATGAGCGCTCATTTTCTCGGCATGTTCGGACTGGTCCTGGTGGCGGGCCAGTTGGTCGATCGGCTAGGCCGTCGGCTCTCTATCATCGCCGGCCTATTGATACTCGCCTTCGGCGTGCTTCTCCTTCTGGCGGGTCAGGGAATGGGGACCGTGCTTCCCGCTCTGTTCATCATCGGACTCGGGTGGAATCTCGCATTCGTGGGTTCCACGGCTGTGCTCGCCGATGCGGTTCGCCCGCTTGAGCGCGCGCGTCTCCTGGGGTTCAACGATTTCGCTGCTATCAGTTTGAGTGCCCTGGGTGCGGCAGTATGCGCGCTCATCCTCGGCCTTGCTGGCCTCGTGCCGCTCGTATTGGTCGGCGTTTTCCTATCGCTCTTGCCCATCGCCGGATTGCTGTCCAATAAAGCAAATGAAGACGCGCAGAGAGCGCAATAGCAGTTTGCTTTTGTCCAGCGCATAGCGGGTATATAGTTGGCGAATGGGCATGCGTGAGTGGGCGTGTGCACAGCTTCCGCTCTCCCGCAAAGAGCTTTTCTTTGCCGGCGTCACATTTGCCGCCTATTTCTTTGCGGCCAAACTTGGGCTGTATTTGTACTACGCCTTCGAGACATCGCCTGCGCTTATATGGCCGCCGGTGGGTATCGCTCTTGCAGCCGTCTTACTGGGAGGACACAAAATGTGGCTTCCCATCTTGCTTGCGCAACATCTCGCGCTTATTTCGCACTTCACTGGAGTCCACACGATATCGCTGGTTATCGCGAGCGCGTATGCGCTGCAGGCGGTCGCGGCTCTCTATCTATTACGGCGCTTTGGATTTGACATGGCTATGACGTCTGCGCGCAGCGCTATGACATTCGTCGGCGTGGTTATTGCTGCGACCGTCATTGAGCCCGCTATCGCTACGGCATGGCAGCTCTATAGCGGAACGCTCGGCGTAAGCCCGCTTGTAAACTTGGGGCGTGCATGGGGAGGGGGCGTGTTCAGCGCGCTCATCGTCGCGCCGCTCGTCCTTGTGTGGTATCGAGGGTGGCGCACGGCATTGGCCGAAATAGCGGCAAGGCGTGCGGAGCTTGCGCTCGCATTCGCCACGCTGGCTGGGGTCGTGTATGCCGTGTTCTGGACGCCGCATACGCGGGTGCTGGGCGCCACCGTCATTTTCATGCTTCCCGCCGCCCTTTTGTGGTTCGTTCTGAGATTCAATCCTCGCCTCCTGGCGTTGGCAGTTTTCGTGTCGGCCGTAGGGGGTATCGCCGGAACCATCATCACACTGCCCGGGGCTGGCTCACTCAGCGCGCAGCTGTTGAACGTGCAGGTGTACATCGGGCTTATTGCCGCGCTTTTCATCGTATTTGCCGCGGTGGAGGAGGAGCGGCGGCAGGGATTCCGAAAGTTGCGCGAATTATACGCGCAGGCATCAGCGGCGGACCGTGCCAAAAGCGAGTTTATTGCCATACTGGCGCATGAGCTGCGGAACCCGCTTGCGCCCATCGTCAGCTCTCTGGACCTGCTTCGCATGCAGCCGCAGACCGCCGAATCTGCCGAGGCGATACACCGCGCGGAGCAGCACACGATTATGATACGCCGCCTTCTCGACGGCCTCCTGGATACGGCGCGCCTCTCGCAGGGCAAGTTCGTATTGCGGAAGGAGCTGGTGCGCCTGCAGGATATAGTCGACCAATCCGTAGCGAGCGTCGAGGATTATGTACGGACGCGCCGACACACGCTTCGGGTCATTCAGCCGGAGGAGCCCGTCATGCTGTACGCCGACGCTGTCCGGGTGAAGCAAATCCTTATTAATTTGCTAACGAACGCCTGCAAGTACACCCCGCCCTGCGGCTACGTGGAGCTTTATGCGGAGGCGCGGGACGGACATGTGCTCATCAGGGTATCGGATACGGGAGAGGGAATTAGCAGCGCCGCGCGCCCGCGGCTATATACGCCGTTCTCGCAAGTGCATGAGGCGCCTGAGCGCGGCACGGGCCTCGGCATCGGTCTCTTTCTGACGAAGCGGCTCGTGGAGATGCACAACGGGAAAATACAGGCGGATAGTGACGGGCCCGGTCAGGGCAGCACGTTCAGCGTCTATCTGCCGCTTTCCATGGAAGGTGCGCGCCGGTACCGCGAAGATGCGCCTGCGCCCGCCGCGGCGCAGCCGGAAGCGGTGGCGGGCGGGAGTCGCTAGGTTGATGACGCTGCCGATGCGGCTCGCTACAGCCGAACGGAGGCGGGGAACGGGTGCTCGTGACCGAGCGCGAGACGGGAGAGGAGGTCCTTGATGTGCCGCTCCCGAAGCGTGCCGTACTTATGCTTGTCATTGCGCAATTTAATGACGAGCTCCGCGGCATACCTGCCTCCAAGGAAGTGCGGCATGATGACGTAGTCGGCGCCTTGCTTGTAGTGCTCGAGCGCGTCTTGTACCCGGTGCGCCAAGACCATGACAACGGCGTCCTCTCGCGCGGCTTTTACTGCACGCGTAATGAGAATGTTGGTCTCCGGATCCGGTATCGTCGAGATGACAAGCTGCGCCTGCGAGAAATCGAGCGATGATAGGAAATCAAGATCGCTCGCGTCGCCGAACTCAGTGGCGATGCCGCGCTTCTCAAGCTCTGCAATGATGTCGGGATCGTAGTCCACGACAAGAAAGTTCTCTCCTGACTCCTCGAACGTGGCAAGAAAATCGTGGCCTATGCGGTTGCAGCCGAACAGGACGACGGGGTGGCGTTTTGCGTGCGGGTGAGATTCGTGCGCGTCAGAGCGCTCGAAAAGGCCAAGGTAGGGAGAGAGGAAGCGGTATATGCGGTCGGAGTATAGGACGAGATAGGTCGAGCCGCAGATGGTCAAGAGCCCGACGAGGGTGACGAGCGAGAGATATTCCGGCGCGACGTGGCCGAACGTCACGCCGAGCGCGACGAGGATCAAGGAGAATTCGCTTATCTGTGCGACCGTAAAGCCGGTCTGCAAGCTCGTCTTCTTTCGATATCCCATGAGGCCCATGAGCGTCATGAGGATGATCGGGTTGCCGAACAAAACGAAGGCAGAGAGGAGGAGGGCGGCGGGGAGAAGCGCGGCGACGTCGCCGAAATGCATTTGCGCGCCGAGCAGGATAAAGAACATGACGATGAAGAAGTCGCGCAGCGGCGTGAGGCGCGCGCTGACCTCGTGCCGCGCAGGCAGCGAGGCGAGAGCGACGCCCGCGATGAGCGCGCCGCTCTCGAGAGAGAAGCCGAACATGCTGAAGAGCGCGGCGACGCCCATGCCCCATGCGGCGGCGAACAAGAAAAGGAATTCCTGCGACTGCGATAGAAAGCGGCTCGCCTTCGATACGAAGAAGCGCGATGCGAGCACGACGAAGAGGATGAGAAGCGTGCCGGTCACCATGAATTTTCCGAATGACGAAAGCGAGGAGCCGGCGGCAGAGAACATCGGTATTGCCAAAAGAAGGAGCACGACGATAAGGTCCTGCACAAGAAGGAATCCGACGGAAATCTTCGCATAGAGCGTCTCCAGATCTCCCTTATCGGCGATGAGCTTCATGATGATGATGGTGCTTGAGAACGCCAGCGCGATAGCGACGTACACGGCCGCCGCGGGCGGTATGCCGAGCATGATGCAGATGAAGTAGCCGAAGAAGGATGTAAAGGCGACTTGTCCCACGCCGGTAATGAGCGAAACGCGCCCGAATTTGCGGATTATATCGGGACTGAGGTGAAGGCCGACGGTAAAGAGAAGGATGGCGATGCCTATCTCCGAGAGCAGCGCCAGCGTTTCTTCCGAATCGATAAGATTGAAAACCGCGGGGCCGACGATAAGGCCGGTGATGATGTGCCCGATGATGAGCGGCTGGCGCAGTACGCGCATCACGGCCGCCACGGCGACCGCGATCGCAATAAGAAGGCTTATTTCTGCGAACAGATCCATTCGTAAAAATAATAGCATGCCGATGGTGCAGGCCGCCCGCCCCGCGGTGAGCAAAAGGAGCCGCGCACTACGCGCAGGCGCGTGGGGCAGTGCAGGGGCGTGCGTCATTTTGTTACAATGCGTCCATGCGCTACCTGCATACGATGGTACGTATCCGTGACATTGACGATTCGCTCCGCTTTTACTGCGAGCTTCTCGGCATGGAGGAGGTGTATCGCTACGAGAGCGAAAGCGGGCGGTTTACGAACATTTTTCTCAAGGCGCCGGACGACGACGTGGGAGAGCCACCCGAGGCGAAGAAGATGGGCGAGAGCCGCCGCGTCGCACCGGTGTTGGAGCTGACGTACAATTGGGACACGGAAACGTACACAGGCGGAAGAAATTTTGGCCACCTTGCGTACGAGGTCGAAAATATCTACGACGTATGCAAACGGCTCTCGGAAGGCGGCGTCGTCATCAACCGCCCGCCGCGCGATGGCCGCATGGCGTTCGTCCGCTCGCCCGACGGCATCTCGATAGAGCTATTGCAACAGGGGGAGGCGCTGCCGCCCGCGGAGCCGTGGGCCAAGATGGAGAATACGGGCACCTGGTAGCGCGGCGCATGCGCCCGGCCGCTCGGCATGCTGTGGTGGGCGCGGGCGCCGCGATGTATGATGTGCGCTCTATGGCAAGGGAAAAGCAAGCAGCCGCGCATGATATAGCGCGGTACAGGCGCGCGGTGCGGTTTCTTGAAGGTCTCTCGAACCTGCCGCAGGAGCAGAATTACATGCGGGGCAAAGCGAGGGACCCGTCCATATTTCTCAAGCGAACGCGCTTCTTTTTGGACGCGCTCGGCGCGCCGGATAGGGGGTTGAAGTATGTGCACATCACCGGCACGGCCGGCAAGGGCACCGTGGCGGCGATGGTTGCGGGAGCGCTCGCCGCCGATGGCCGGCGCGTCGGGCTTTTCACCTCCCCTTTTGTTACCACCTCGGCGGAGAAGATACAGGTGAACGGCAGATTCATCCCGGCGGGGGAGTTCGCGGACATGGTCGAGGAAATGCAGCCAATGTTGGATACGTTGCAAAAAGAAGGCCCGTACGGCCGCCCCTCGTACTTCGAACTCTTTCTCGCACTGGCATTGCTGTATTTCAAACGAAAAAAATGCGAATGGGCGGTACTGGAGGTCGGGGCAGGCGGGCGCTACGACGCGACGAACGTCGTCGAGAAACCGGTCGCGACAGCTATCACGAACATAGATTACGACCATGTGCGCCTCCTGGGCAATACGCTGCAGAAAATCGCGAGCGACAAGGCGGGTATCATCAAGCGCGGCTCGCATTTCTTCACCGCGGAAGGCAGGCCGTCCATTGCCTCATTTTTCGAAAAAGAATGCCGTCGCGTCGGCGCGAGTTTTACGCGCATTTCCCCGCAGGCCTCCCACAACCAGACCAATATCGAGCTGGCCGGCGCGATCGCGCGTGTCGCGGGGGTGCGAGAGGGCGCCGTAGCGAGAGCCGTGCGGAACGCGAAGCTGCCGTGCCGCTTTGAGATAGTGCAAAAGCGGCCGCTGGTAATACTCGATGGAGCGCACAATAGGATAAAAATGCGCGCTGTTCGGAACGATATGGAGCAAGTGGAGTACCACCGACTGCATCTCGTGCTCGGCATGGCCCGCAAGAGAGAGCGCGAGGCGATGCTTGAGGAGATAGTGCCGCGTGCGGACTTTTTCTATGCGACGCGCTTCCAGACGCTCGGACAAGAGGCGGCGGATCCCGCCTACCTTCTGGCGAAGGCAAGACAGTCCATGAAAAAGGGTGCGAACGGGGGCGTCTATCTGGACCCGGGGCGCGCGCTGGAGGCCGCGCTCAAGCGGGCGCGGGCGGACGACGCGGTTCTCGTAACGGGCTCATTTTACCTGGCGGGGGAGCTGCGCGAGCGATGGTATCCGGAAGAGCGCGCGTTGAAGCGCAGGAGCAATTTTTAGCTCTGGTACAATGCGCATATGAGCGAACGCGTATTCCGCGAGTGCATCGAGCGCCAGTGGGACGCGGGAAAGTTCTTATGCATAGGGCTCGACCCGGATGAGAAAAAACTGCCGCAGAGCGTGAAGGGAGATGCGCCGTGCGTGCGCATGCTGAATTTCAACAAAGAGATAATCGATGCGACGGCGGCCACAGCTGGTTTCTACAAACCGAACAGCGCGTTCTATGAGGCGTACGACGCGGATGGCTGGAACCTGCTCAAGGCGACCATCGCCTACATCCGCGAGAGGGCTCCTGCGGCGCCCGTCATCCTTGACGCGAAGCGCGGGGATATCGGCAACACGAATATGGGCTACGCGGCGAGTGCGTTTGATGCGCTTGGCGCGGATGCGATAACCGTACACCCATACCTCGGTTCGGAGGCGCTTGCGCCGTTTCTCGCGCGAATAGAGAAAGGCATTTTCGTCCTATGCCGTACGTCGAATCCCGGCTCGGGAGAGTTCCAGGGCCTTGGGCTGGGCGGAGAGCCGCTCTACATGCACGTCGCGCGCGCGGTCGCACAACGATGGAACACGAACGGCAATTGCGCGCTCGTCGTCGGTGCCACGTATCCGGATGAACTGCGCGCTGTCCGAGCGGTTGCCGACGATATTCCCATCCTCATACCGGGAGTAGGGGCACAGGGAGGCGATGTGGAAGAGTCCGTCGCCGCCGGCGCGGATGTCCGCCGGCGCGGCGTACTGCTTAGCGTATCGCGCGACATACTCTATGCCTCCAGCGGCGAGGACTTCGCCGACGCCGCCCGCGCCAAAGCTGTGGAATATGATGGCCGCATTCGCGCGGCGTTGTTACAATGATGCGCATGGCATTGAGCGAGCAAGAGGTGCTGGAGATGCTGGAGAATGCCGGCGCGTTCCGTACGGGGCACTTCGTGTTCACGTCCGGACGGCACAGCGATACCTACATCAACAAGGATGCGCTATACACGTTCACCAAGGAAACCTCGCGCCTCTGCCGCGAGTTTGCGGAGCGCTTCAAGGACGACGGCATCGAGGCGGTCGTCGGGCCGGCGATAGGCGCGGCGCTTCTCGCGCAGTGGACGGCCTACCACCTTACCGACATGCTGGGAAAAAATATCCCCGGCGTCTACGCCGATAAGGACGGGCAGGGGGAGTTTATCCTCAAGCGCGGCTACGACAGGGTCGTTTCCGGCAAGCGAGTGCTCGTGGTGGAGGATTTGACGACCACGGGCGGCTCGATAAAGAAGGCGATAGACGTCGCGCGCGCAAGCGGCGCGGATGTAGCGGGTGCTGCGGTCATCGCCAATCGCGGCGACGTACAGCCGGCACAGATAGGAGACCCCCCGCGTTTCGAGAGCTTGGTCGCGGTGCAGCTGGAATCGTGGGCGCCGGCGGAGTGCGAACTGTGCAAACGTAACATCCCAGTGAACGTCGAGGTGGGACACGGGCGTGAATTTCTCGCCGAGCGCGGCGGCTAACTGCACATGCGAACAGCACGCATAGGCATCATATTCGCGTCGGCACTTGCGCTCTCTGTCATTGCCGCCGCGTCGTTTGCAAGCGCGCACGAGGTGTATCTCTTGAGTGCTGAAGAGATCGCCGCCGCGAAAGACATGGCGCGAATGCCGGCGCGCGTAACCCTGGAGGAAAACCTTTCGCAGTTCGTTTTCTGGGCTTTCGTCGCGCTTGTCGTCCTCACGACTGTCTACTTCATGTCGCTCTCGCGGCGCATCGTGAATATGTGCGGCCCCTTTCTGCGGCGCGTGAAGAAGTACGCGCCCATCGTCGTGCGCGTCGGTACGGGACTGGCTTTCCTCAGCTTCGCTTACTATGGGGGATTATTCGGGCCGGAGCTGCCGCTCTCGGGCGTATACGGAAGCGCAGCTCCCGTGGCGGGAATCGCGTTTGCACTCGGCGGGCTTGCGCTTATCGCGAACGTGCTCGCCCGCTCCGTGTCGCTCCTCCTCCTTGCGGTAGCCGGGGCGGGCGCTCTTATGAGCGGCTTCTACTCGTTCACGTATGTCGAGTACGCGGGAGCGCTTCTTTTTCTAGCGATCGGCGATGGCGCGGCGCCGGCGCGCGCCGGCGCCGCGCGCCCGCTCGCACGAGTTCTGCGTACGCTCGCCCAGTACCGTTGGGCGATACTGCGCATGGGGTTAGGTGCGTCCATCATGTTCGCTGCGGTGTACGCGAAAGTTGTACACAGCGCGCTCGCGTACATGGTCGTCGAGAAATACGACCTTACCAGCTATTGGCTGTTCGCTCCCTTCGAGCCGCATTTTCTCGTTCTGGGAGCCGCTATCATCGAGTTTCTAGCGGGTATTCTCATCTTTCTCGGCATTGAGATACGCCATACCGCGGCGTTTGTCGCGTTCTGGCTCACTCTTTCAATGGTGTTCTTTCGCGAAGCTGTGTGGCCGCACATCATACTCTTCACGCTCGCGGGCGCATGCATGCTCTATGGTTACGACCGCTTCTCTGTGTTCGGACGGCTGTACATCCGCGATGGCAAGGAGCCCGTATTGTGAAGAAGAGCGAGGCAGCAGCACACCAAGGTTCCTTTCATGAGCATATTTGGTACTATGCGCGTCATAGTCGTTCATTAGTGGCCATAACTGTTACGTTATACGTATGCAAAAAATAGTATTACTACTTGTCGCCGTTGCCGTCATTCTTGGGGCGGGATACGTGCTCTGGATGATGCCGACGGAAGACAGCGCCGCGGTAGACCCGTTCGCTTTCGATATCCTTGAGAACGAGAGTGAGTCGGTGCCGGGCGATATCGACGAGGGGCCTGTCGTAGATCCGGAATTTCACGAACTCGTGACCTACACCGCGAGCGGTTACAGCCCGCGAGAGGTAACTATCCGCCGGGGGCAAACCGTCCGCTGGGTAAACAACTCCAACGAGGAGACCTGGCCCGCATCGGCGATGCACCCGACGCACACCGTGTATCCGGGTTCCGATATACAGAAGTGCGGCACGGGCGAGCAGGGGGGCATATTCGACGCGTGCCGAGGGCTTTCGCCGGGGGAATTCTGGGAGTTCACATTCGACGAGGTCGGCTCATGGGGCTACCATGACCACCTCCATGCGTCCCACACAGGACGCATCATCGTGACGGAGTAGCGTATGGATAGGCGCGTCGAGATACTGCTGCGGGTAGGGTTGGCATTCGCCTTCCTCTACCCGCCGGTCTCGGCGTACCTGGATCCGTATGCCTGGATAGGCTTTTTTCCGCAATTTTTGCGAGATATTGCGGGCAACGATGCGCTGCTGCTTCACGCCTTTGGCGTTGTTGAAATAGCTCTTGGCGCTTGGGTCCTTTTCGGCAGGAATATATTTTGGCCGAGCGCCATTATGGTCGGCATGCTCGCCGGTATCGTTCTATTAAATTGGCGCGCGATGGACATTCTCTTCCGCGATATATCAATATTGGCGCTTGCGCTTGCGCTTGCGCTCGAACATTGGAAACGCGAGCGCCCCACGCCCTCCGCATATGTGCCGAGCTAGTGCGGCTGGAACGAGGTGCCTTCTCGGGCGCTATTTTGCCGCGCGGAGAAAGAAATAAATGTCCTCCAGCGCCTTTACGGCGTCGCCCGCAGCGATGTTGTTTTGGTGATACAGGCCGTCCGTGCAGTCGCCCGCGGCCCACACGCCCGGTATCGAGGCGCGCTGATTGCGGCAATCCACTTTGATGCGGCCTATGGCATCAAGTTCGACCACGCCTTTTACAAGCTCTGTCGACGGTATCATGCCTATCTCGACGAAGACCCCTGCAGCGGGAATGGTGCGCGTCTTACCGGTCGTCTTATCCTTCACGACGACCCCCTCGACGAACGCGCCGCCCTTCACCTCGACGGGCTCGGTATTGAGGAGCGCGGTCATGTTCTCGTGCGCGCAGACCGTCTCTACGGTGCGCGCATCCGCCTTGGAGAAGTCTGCCCCGCGATGCACGAGCGTGACGGATCTCGCGTATGCCAAAAGCTGCGCGGCGGTCTCAAATCCCGCATTCCCGCCACCGACAACGACGGTGTCCTGGCCGCTAAATAGCGGACCGTCGCATGAGGCGCAGTAGGTAAGGCCTTTGTTCTCGAATTCAGTCGCACCTGGCACGTCAAGCGTGCGGCGCGTGCCGCCGGTTGCGATGAGCACGGCGTGCGACGTGCCCACCTCTTTGCCGGTCGCGTCGAAGAGAACGAATCCTTCGTCGCGTTTTTCCACCTTGGAGACGCGCACGCGAGGCCGTATATCGAGAAACTCCCCCGCGTATTCCCGCGCGTGCTCCTCAAGCGCACGCGCAAGTTCCGCGCCGCTGATGTGCTTCGTCCCTATCCAATTCTGCACGTCCGCGGATTCCGTGCTCTGGCCACCGAAGCTTTCTGTCACGAGAATACTTTTGAGGTGTTTCCGTGCGGCATATACGGCTGCGGCGGCCCCCGCGGGCCCGCCGCCTACTATGGCAAGGTCAAACATAGGCAATGGGTACTAGTGTATAGACAATTGAATAAAAAGAAATGCATAGCCGCGTTCGCATTGCGCGCTCACTACGCTCTTTCGCGCGGCGAACTATCGGCGCTTGAGGAACGAAAGGCCCCACGTGTCGTCGTCCTCGACGACGCTCGCGGCGGCTTCCGGCGCTGCCTTTCCGGCAGGGGAAAGATCCTTCTTAAGAGGAGTTTCCTCAGGGACTGCCGCCTCATCGGGTTTTCGAGCGCTTTTGACGGGAGGCAAGTCATCTTGCTTACGCGCACTTGGCGCGAGGCGCTGCGGCGTACCAAACAGCGGACGTGCCGCTGTCGTCGTTTCCGGAAATCCCGTCGCGATGACCGTAACGCGCACCTGGCCCTTCTTGAGCGAATCGTCCGTAACGGCGCCGAAGATGACTTTCGCTTCCGGATCGATAGCTTCCGTGATAACGCTCGCTGCGTCCTGCACTTCGAGCATGCCGAGGTCCTCGCCGCCCGCAATGGAGAAAAGCACGCCCTTGGCGCCCGAGATAGAAACCTCGAGGAGCGGAGAATTGATGGCCGCGCGCGCGGCGGATTCGGCGCGCTTCTCACCTATCGCCGTACCGATACCCATGAGCGCGCTGCCCGTGTTGTGCATGATGGTGCGCACGTCGGCGAAGTCCACGTTGACGATGCCGGTCTGCGTGATGAGGTCCGAGATGCCCTCGACCGCCTGCTTAAGAATGTCGTCGCACATCGCGAAGGCGTTCCTGATGCCCGTGTCGCGCGAGACGATAGCGAGCAGCTTGTCGTTCGGAATGATAATGACGGCGTCTACCGCCTTGCGCAGTTCCGCGATGCCCGTTTCAGCAAGGCGCAGGCGCTGCGCACCTTCGAAGCCGAACGGCTTCGTGACGACGCCGACGGTGAGCGCGCCGAGTTCGCGCGCGACCTTCGCAACGATAGGCGCGGCTCCCGTGCCGGTGCCGCCGCCCATGCCGCAGGTGATGAACACCATGTCGGAGCCCTTCAGCGCCTCTTGTATTTCCTCGCGCGTCTCCTCGGCTGCTTGCTTGCCGATGTCCGAATTCATTCCCGTTCCCAGCCCGCGCGTGAGCGTTTTGCCTATGTGTATCTTTTTCTTCGCCTTTGACTTGTGAAGATCCTGCGCATCCGTATTCACCGCGATGAAATCGACGCCCTGCACATGGGAGGAAACCATGTGGTTTATGGCGTTGCCGCCGGAGCCGCCGACGCCCACGACTCGTATACGGGCGAACGACTCTACATCGGGCTTCACCTGCTTGGCCATTGGCACGATTCTAGCATGTTTGGCAAAAAGACAACCTCGACAAACGGCGCGCGGCGTGCTCTGGAGTACGTGCTTGGGGTGGCTAGGGAAGAAGAGAGCGGAAAAAACCAGATATGGAGCGCCCTGCACCCTGCAGCACCTCGCCGATGGTGCGGGATGCCGCCGCGCCCTCGTCGATGTAGGCGGCGCGGCACAGGCCGTAGGCGACTGCCCAGGTCGCGTCGAGCGACCCGAGGCGCGGCTGCGACCCGAGGAACCCGACCTGCGCGGGCAGCTTGAGCGTTTCGCGCGCAATTGTTGCGGCTTCCGGCACACCGCTGCCGCCGCCGGTAAGGGTAATGCCGGCCGGGAGAAGGCGTTGCCGCCCGATGGATTTAAGGTATGCATTTATCTGCGAGAACGTGTCCTTGAGGCGCGCGGACACCACCGCGGAGAGCTTGCGGGCGGGAATATCGCTGCCGGTGACAGCCCCGTGCTTCAATTGTTCGGCTTCGGAGAGCGGCAGTTGGAAGGAAAGCGCAATGGCATTCGTGATATCGGCGGAGCCATGGGGGAGGACCTTGAGAGATACGGGCTGGTCGTCATCGTAAACGATAATGGAAACGGTTTCCGAGCCGATGTTCGCCAATACCGCGCCAGCGAGCCGCTGCGCCTTTGTGAGCGATACGGCGGCGGCCGCAAAGGGCGCTGCCAGCATCTCCTCGACCTCGATGCCGGCGCCCTCGATCGCTTCGATGAGGTCGTCGTGGTGCTGCGAGAGCACGGTGATAAGGAGCGCGTCGACGGAGAGGCGCGTCCCCTGGAGGCCCAGGGGACGGCCGTGGATGAGGGTGCCGTCTATGCGGTATGCGAGCGGTATCGTATGAATAATGGTGCGGTTGACGAGTTTTTGCGCTACTTTTTTACGGCTATCATCCAGCGCTCGCAGAACATCTCGCTGTTCGACGTAGCCGCCGGATGCAGTGAGGGTGATATCGCCAGTCGCGGCGCACTCCTCGAGAGAGACGCCGCCTATGGAAACGTAGGCGCTTTTGACGCGCGTACCGCTTGCGTGCGCGGCGCGCGCCACGGCCTCGCGTATGCTTTTTGCGGCCTCTTTCGGGTCTACGACGTACCCGTGCCGCACACCGCGCGAGGGGGCGGAGCCGGTGCCGAGTATTTGCATCGGGCCTTCAGCATTTTCCGGAGCGGATGCGATGACAACCTTCACCTGATGGCTTCCGATATCGATACCGGTAAAGACGGAGCGCATACACCCCATTGTACCCGCTTGTACGCAGGACGCAGTTCATCGCGCTGTGTATACGATTTTGTGCCGCGCCGCACTAGTGGTTGCCGCCTGCGCGATCTCCGTAACCAAACGCCCGCATCAGCGCGGCCTCGCGCTTCTCCATAGTTTTTCCATGCTCAAGACCGGCAAGGTGCAGGCATGCATGCGTGAAAAGAAAAGCGACGCGTCGCTCGCGAGAGATGCGGAGCGCGCGCGCTTCACGCGACGCTTTGCGCAGGTTTATGTAGATCTCACCCTCGCCCTGCGTGAGCGGAAATGCCAGGACGTTGGGTGCGTAGTCCTTTTTGCGATATGCACGGTTCATGCGGCGCAGCAGCGCATCGCCGCAGAGAACAAGCGACAGTGCATAGCCGGTGCCGAGAGCGCGGCGCGCGATCGCCTCGAACGGCACGCGCGGAAGCGGGCCGCGAACCGTGGCAGCGATAGTGAAGTGAGCTGCGGCTTTCGCCATGAGGAAAAGTCGCCCCTCTAACGCGCGATAGGCGTTGCTTCACCGAAGCGCGCGGGGGATGCACCCGCCTCCCGCGAAGCGCTCGGCGCGCCGCGCGAGCCGCGGCGCGGCGCGCGCTCCGCTATTTTTCCTTCTTTGACGAGCTTGCGATACGTCTCTTGCTTCTTTATGCGCTTGAGCGCCTGTTTTTTGCGGACGGTCTTCGATGCGGGCCGTGCATAGTAACGCCCCTTGCGCACGGCTTGCACGATGCCGGTGCCCTGCACGCGACGGCTGAATTTACGAATGACCGAGAGCGGATTTTCGCTCCCCGTTTTTACGACTTCTACCTGTACCATAGTCGCACGAGAATACCAGAGTTATCGCATTGGGGCAATAGGGCGCACCAGGCGACGGTTTGTTAGGCGCGGGTTGCTATGCGGTATCGGCGCAAGTATGAAGGGAGCTCCTGGATCAATATCGCTTCCTGCGAATTCGTCGCAACCTCCCGCACCAAGACGGTTCCCTCGACGGCTTCCTTGTGACCCATGATAAGGAGATGCGTCGCGCCTGTCTCCCGCGCGTGCTCCATCTGCTCGCCGAGCCGCTCGAACATGAGCGATTGATGCACGGGTATATTCGAATGGCGCAGCAGCTCCAGTGTCGGGAGGAGCCGGCGGCGAGCTTCCGGCCCGAGGTGCGCGAAATAGAGCGCTGGCATGCGCTTAGCTTCTCTCTTTAGCGTAGAGCGCCCGCGCGACTCGCACATGATAGTAACGACAACGGCGGGTGTCAGGGCGCCGGCGAGGCGTGTTGCGAGCGGGTCGTAGCGCCCGCCGGAGGCGAACGGAATGCGCGAACCGGTCTCTTCATCGAATGCTGAAACTTCGAAAAGCGTATGAGACCAGAAATTATGGCTGCCCAGAATGGCGGGGTCCAGTTCATAGGGGACGCCGAACACTTCCAAATATTCCAGGAGCTCCCAGAATCGCCTGCGCTCCTCTTCCGTCAAGTATTCGGTTGCTGCCGGCGCACGCGGTACTGCGGGGTGTCCCCGCTCGAAGAGCTGAATGAGCGTACCGAGGGGGTCTGTCGCCGCTCGCGGGCGAAGCGTGGGAGAGATGGTCTCGATGTGTTTGCGCAGGAAGCCGGATACGTCCCGCAAGAAACGGTTCGAGGAGTCGAGCGAACCGATGCTGTTTATCGAGACGGTGCGTTTGCCGATGCCCGCGTCCTCGGCTATCGCGTTCGTCACAACAATAAGGAGCGCCTCGGCGACCGCGTGCGGCGTGCCGATGACGTGGAACTCGAGCGCCGCACACGGGGTGTTGGTGTTGCGGCTCACGGCTTCGGTGACGCGCCAGAGCAGAAGAGGCCTCTCCGGCTGGCGTGTGCACGAGAGGCAGAGTTTTGCCGAGGAAAACAGGGTGCGCTCGTCCTTGCGGGCGAGGAGGAGGTCTTGCAGGCGCGTCGGCACTTTTGGTTTTTGCGCATCATGCCTCCTGCGGGGCGTGCGTGGCAATGAATCCACTGGTTGGAACCCATAGTATTCTGCCGTGCGCACCGCCTGCTCCAGGAACCCCGCAGTATTTTGGTGCAACGTGTCTTTTAGTCTCAACATGGATAGGCGGGTGGTTAGAAGCTAGTCAGATGTATGCGGTGCAGTAAGTAAATAGTGGAGGTGTTAACTGTTACGCTGCGGGGAGCCCGGGAACAGCTCGATATCGGTGAACGGGAACAGGCGGAGCAGCACGCGCCCGACGATGTTCTCACGCGGGAGCGCGCCCCAGACGCGGGAGTCGGATGAGACGCGGCGATTGTCCCCAAGAACGAAAAATTCCTCTTCGCCCAGCGTCACCGTCGAGGGTACGAGGCCGCCGCGGTTCTTTTCGGAGAGATAGGGCTCGGGAAGCGCAAAACCGTTGGGATGTTCCGCGTTCTGTATCGTCACGCCGCGCGCATCCAGAATGACCGTCTCGCCCGGAAGACCCACGACGCGTTTGATAAGCGTCCGAGACGGCTCGTGCGGAAGGCGGAATACGACGATGTCGCCTCGCGCGGGCTCGTCGAAGCGATAGGACACTCTGTCCGTGATGAGATAATCCCAATGGTGGAAATTCGGCTCCATTGAGGCACCGGAGACGACATACGGCGCGGCTATAAAGAAGCGCACAAACAGCGCGATGCCGAGCGCCGCGACCGTGTAAGTGAAAAGAGCGCCGCGCTCGCTTCCGCGCCGCGCATCGAAGGGTGAATGCGGCGTGCTCTCCGGCGTATCAAGAGTGCCGTCGTCGGATCCTGTGCGCACTTCCGTGTCGTTGGCTGTGCTCATGCAACTGATTGGGTAGAAACGCTCGTTTCTATTTCCTTCAGTGTTAGAAACATGACGAAAAGGAAATGGTCAGCATCGACCGTGCGCATATTGTACATCTCATGAAGCGTTGACACCAACATCTTGCGATGTTCCATCGCAACAAGTTGCAAGTATCAGGTATCAAGTATCAAGAACGCGGATGATCGGGCCCAGATTTTCCATACTTCACATCGATATTTATTTGATACTTGCCACGTACCTCTTGATACTTTCCGCATAATGCATGCTAGCATTGCGCCAATGGCATGGGTCATCGCAGGATTGGGAAATCCCGGAGAGGAATATGCGCGCACGAGGCACAACGCGGGGCGCATGGCGCTCGAGCGCTTTGCTAAAGATGCCGGTTTTTCAGAATGGAGAGAGAATAAGGCAGCCAGCGCATGGGTCTCACGCGGCTCGGTTGAGCGCTCTCTCGCGGTCTTGGTGCTTCCGGAAACGTACATGAACAAATCGGGCGCCGCGGTAGCAAAGTTCATAAAGAACGTAAAGCAGGCGGAGAAGCTCATCGTCGCCTACGACGACCTCGACTTGCCGCTCGGCACATTGAAAATCTCGTTCGATCGAGGCAGCGGCGGGCATAAGGGGGTGGAGAGCGTCATGCGCGCACTCCGTACAAAAAAATTCTGGCGCTTGCGCATGGGGATCTCACCGACCACCGTCACGGGTTCGTTGAAAAAGCCGCAAGGAGAAAAAGACGTGCAAGATTTTATCCTCGGTTCTTTCCGCGAGAGCGAAAGCGCACTTTTGAAGAAAACATTGAAGCGCGCGTCCGAGGCGCTCGGGCGCGTGCTTGTCGAAGGCCCGGCGAGGGCGATGAACCACGTGAATAGCCTGTAGCCGGTAGCTCGTAGTATGATGGCTGCATCATGGTGTCGATTGAAGACATGGAAGAGATGCGAATTACGGAAGCGACACCAAAGCAAAGGATGTGTCAGGCATAGCTGAGGTCGGCTACCTTGAGTAGTGCGAAACGTATTCGAATGAAGCTCTCGGCACAACGCCGGAAGACGATGATTGAGATCGTAACTCAATCATTCAAAAGGAACGGTCTGACTTCCGACAGGTCCATATCCCTTAGGAAAGATGCGATTGTTTTTCTGTAATTGCCGAAAACATCCGTATAGAGCGCTGTTGTTAAGATCGACGGGAAGTTTTTCCTGCCGCAGTAATCCATGTAACTGCTCCAGCGGTATTCGTCGAGATACGCCAAAGCAGAATGCGCGTCTTCGAGCTCGCGCATTCGCCAAGATGTCGCTCCATCAAGAAAATCAAGCGGGTTTAGATGTATGTAGTGCAAAATGTGGAGGAAATATGCATCCGATGTTATATGGATCTTCTTCGTGCGCCCCTGGAAGAGTGTGCCGGTTCTTTTGTACTTCTCGTTAAAGTACATTGCGTATCCGACATTCAATTTGCGCAAGAACAAGCTCAAACCGCCCTCTACCTTTTCGGAAAGAAGCAGGTGATAATGATTGCCCATCAAGCACCATCCGTGGACATCTACGATTGTGTCTCTTGGCACCAATGATTGAGATCGTAACTCAATCATTGAGGCGAGACGCCTATCGTTATTTGCCGGAGCGGAGTCATTGAATTCGTAGAGATTATGCACGAAGCGCGCGTGATCGCTGTCGTCCATGAATATCGTACGTTTCTCGACGCCTCTGTTCAGCGCGTGATATAACTCCAAAGCTTCATTTTCCATGATTGAGATACGAACTCAATCATGGGTTGGGGATAATTACGAGTTGTTGATGATTGAGATACGATCTCAATCATTCGATCTCGATCATTGGGTATAATCGTTTTTGATTGAGGGGATGTGGGAGGTCAGATAGCTCGGTGAGATAGCTCGGGTAGTGTGTGGCGCCAGGATTTATTGCGCGGGCTTGAGGGTCATGCGGCGCTCCTTAGGCTCGAAGAGCGTGATAACGAACGGATAGACTTTGCCAAGTTCGAGCTTCGCACGGAGCTCTTCCTCATTCTCGAATTCGGAGATGTGAACGAGGCCCGCGACGCCCTCCTCTACCGATGCGAGCGCGCCATGCTTGTTGTATTTGATGACGACCGCGTTGACTTGTTGGTCTTTGGCGTATTTGTCCGCGGCGAGCACCCACGGGTCGTCCGAGAGCGCTTTGATGGAGAGTGATACCTTATCGTCTTTTATCTCGATAACCTTCACGTTGACCTCCTCGCCCACCTTGTAGCGGGTTTTCGGGTTCTCAACGAGCGCCCAATCCATTTCGGAGATGTGCACGAGACCCTCCAGGCCCTCCTCAAGCTTGATAAAGACGCCGAACTCTGTCGCGCCTGTCACTACGCCCGTAATGACATCGCCGACGTGGTACTTCTCCACGAGCGAGGCGCGCTCGGATGGCGCCGCACCTTTCTCGCTGAAAATAAGTTTTTGCTCTTTCGGGTTCGCCGTTATGACCTGTACCTCGAGCGTTTGCCCCACGAGCTTCTTGAGTTCCACGAAAATTTTGTCTTTGTCGGCGTCCGGAACGCGAGGATAGTGCGCGGGCGCGAGCTGGGAGGCGGGCAGAAAGCCCTGAATGCCGTTCCAGTGGATGATGAGGCCGCCCTTGTTGGCATCCACAACGGGAAGCTGGAAGGTCGATTTCTTCTGCATCGCGACTTCCGCTTCGTTCCAGATGAGCGCCTGCCGCGCTTCACGCAAGCTAAGCTCGATGTACCCTTCGTCGTTGTCGTCGCCGACTACCTTCGCCGTGACTGTGTCGCCGATGTTGACATTCTTGAGCTGGTCGCGCGCGGAGAGGTATTCGCGGCCATAGATGATGCCGGTGCCGAAGGGGTAGAGGTCAACGAACACGCGCGCCCGGCCGATCGCGATGACGGGGCCCTCGACAACGTCGTCGATCTCGGGGCGTTTCGGTACGGCACGCAAAAGCTCCGTCATCGGGCCTTCCTTGGCGGCGGGTTCGTCCGTATCGATATCGTTCGTCTCCTCGTTCTGGCTCGTTACTATTTTTTCAGTTTCTGTTGTAGCTGGCATTGTGAAGTGTCGCATCGGTGCCCTTTGCTTTTGAGGATTTCCGCCCTCGCTTTGTCGCTTCGGGAAAAGCCAAGATTGTAAGCCGCTGCGCTCTCTGATTAATAAACAATCCCGCTGGAGCGGGACATACAATATATAGGAGGTATAGGCACATGGCAATAGGTCCGCTTCAGGAGTATAGCGGCATGAGGTATACTCTGCGCATGTACGGCTACAAGCTGCTGTTATTGGTTACGCGCTGGCGGGTATGATCCTCAGCTATCACTCCGGGGCATGTATTCGCGCACAGGCGGGCGACACGACGCTCGTTTTTGCGCCCGTATCCAAGCAGTCCAAGGATTTCAAGCAGACCAACTTCGGGGCGGACGTCGTCTTTGTGCCGCTCAACCACCCCGACGCGAACGGCGCAAGCGAGGCCGGACGCGGGGATAAGCAGCCATTCGTGATTTCCGGTCCCGGCGAATATGAAGTGAAAGGGATTATGGCATTCGGGTTTCCCACACGTTCCGAATACGGAGGCGGCGAGCGCATCAATACGGTTTACGCCGTGCAGTTCGACGGACTCAACGTCCTCTATCTCGGCGCGCTCGCGGACACCGACTTGCCGAAAGAGCTTTTGGAGATGGACGCCCCGGACATCCTTATTGCGCCGATCGGCGGCGAAGGCGTGCTTACGGCCGCACAGGCGCAGAAACTTGCCGTACAGCTGGAAGCCAAGGTGGTGATACCGATACTCTACGACGACAAGTCGCTGAAGACCTTTCTAAAGGAGGCGGGCGCGGAGGATGTAAAGCCGACAGAGAAGTTCACGGTGAAGCCCAAAGACGTCTCGGGCAAAGAGAGCGAGGTGGTAGTGCTGTCCGCATAGCGCGTCGCCCACGGCTCTGCCGCAGATGTCAGGGCGCTCGGCGCGGCGGATGTGGAATACCGGCGTACGTTCGGCATCGCGCGCGGTATACTGTGCGCATGGTCATAGACCGCACGAAGGGCGCCATAGGCGATCTGAAGCAACGCCCCGATGATGAGAAGAGGGCTGTGGCGGGAGGCGTCGCGCTTGTCGTGGTGCTCGTGCTTTTTGTGGCGTGGGGATTCCTGTTCGTAAAAAAGCTGCAGCGGGGGGCGCCGCTCGACGACCTGCGCGGCGGCGCGCAGGACGAGTTCAATTTTTCTACCGTGCGTGATGCGCAGGAGCGCTTGCGCGCCGAGTATGAGCAATCGCAGGAGGAGTTGCGCGCGCTTCGCGATCGCGCAGCAGGCGGCTCCGCGCCGCAAGCCGCACCTCAGCCGGCGCAAACCTACCAGCCGGGGCAGACAGACCAGTTCGGAACCCCGGGATTTTGAGGCGCGCCGCGAGCGGCCCGCGGGCCGCTCGCGGCCGACCCGCCACCCTCGCAAAAGGCCCTCATTTTTGGTATAATTAAAGGATATGGCGGCAAAAAAGGGCACTCCAGATGTACCCGGCCAGGGCGACGGCATGGTGGCCGCGAACGTCGTGCCGCGCTCGATATCGACCGAGATGCGCGAGTCGTACCTCGACTACGCGATGACGGTCATCACCGCCCGCGCGCTTCCGGATGTGCGCGACGGGCTAAAGCCCGTCCATCGCCGCATCCTCTATGCAATGCAGGAGGTCGGCCTCACGCCAACCGCGAAGACGAGAAAATCGGCGACCGTCGTAGGCGAGGTATTGGGTAAGTACCATCCGCACGGTGATGTCGCGGTGTACGATGCGATGGTCAAGATGGCGCAGGATTTCGTCATGCGCTATCCGCTCATTATCGGGCAGGGCAATTTCGGCTCTATCGACGGCGACGCGGCGGCAGCCATGCGCTACACGGAGGCGAAGATGTCCCGCATCGCGGGCGAAATGCTCCGCGACATCGACAAGGAGACCGTCGACTTCCGGCCGAACTACGACAACACAAAGATGGAGCCCGTCGTTCTTCCTGCGGCAGTACCGAATCTCCTTCTCAATGGCACATTGGGCATCGCCGTCGGCATGGCGACGAACATCCCGCCACACAATTTGCGCGAGCTATGCGCGGCGACGGTGCATCTCATCGACCATCCCGACGCGACCACGGACGACCTGCTTGAATTCGTGCAGGGGCCCGATTTTCCGACAGGGTGCATCGCGTTCAACCAAAAAGACATCGACCACGCGTACGCGACGGGGCGCGGCGGCGTCGTCGTGCGCGGCAGCGCGGAGATAGTGGAAGGCAAAAAAGGCGATTACAACATAGTCATCACGTCGATACCGTACCGAGTCAACAAGGCCGATTTGCTGCAGAAAATCGCCGCACTCGTTCACGCGAAAAAGCTGGAAGGCATTCGCGACATCCGCGATGAATCCACCAAGGATATCCGGGTCGTCATTGAGCTGAAGGGCAGCGCGCATCCGCAGACCGTCCTCAACTACCTATACAAACACACGCAGCTTGAGGATACGTTCCATTACAATGTTGTCGCGCTGGTCGACGGCGTACCTCAGACGCTTTCCCTGAAGGCGCTCCTTGAGTCGTTCGTGGCGCACCGCAAGGAAGTGGTCACGCGGCGCGCGCGCTTCGACCTCGCGCGAGGCGAAGAGCGCGAGCACATACTCCTCGGGCTGAAAAAGGCGCTTGACCACATCGATAAGATAATAGCGCTCATCAAGAAGAGCCGCGACGTGGACGCTGCGCGGCTCTCCCTCATGAAGGAATTCAAGTTCTCCGAGCGGCAGGCGCAGGCAATTCTCGACATGCGCTTGCAGAAGCTGGCCGGTCTTGAGCGGAAGAAAATAGAGGACGAACTGCGCGAAGTGCAGGCGGCCATCGCCGAGCTGAAGGCGCTTTTGGCGAGCGAGAAAAAGCTGCTCGCATTGATAAAAAAGGAAACGACGGACATCGCCGAGAAGTACGGCGACGAGCGGCGCACAAAAATCGTGAAGCGCGGCGCGCAGCTCTTGTCGGCGGAGGATCTGGTCGCGGACGAAGAGAGCGTGCTTGTCTTGACGCAGGGCGGATACATCAAACGCACCAATCCGTCGGAGTTTCGCCGCCAAAAGCGCGGCGGTGTCGGCGTCATGGACCTCAACACGAAGGAGGAAGATTTCGTCACGCAATTTTTGACGGCCTCGACGCACAGCGACCTGCTCTTTTTCTCCGACCGCGGCAAGGTGTATCAGATAAAGATGTACGAGCTGCCGGAGGGCAAGCGCGCCACCAAGGGCAAGTCCATAATGAACTTTCTCTCGCTCGAGCAGGGCGAGCACATTACCTCCATTTTGCCGGTGCCGAAGTCGGCCAAGGCGAGCGAGGGGCTTGCGCTCATGATGACGACGCGCGGCGGCACCGTTAAGAAGGTCTCCGCGGATAAGTTCAGAGAGGTGCGGCGCAGCGGGCTCATTGCTATATCGCTGGAGAGTGGCGACTCGCTCATCGCGGCGCACTTCGTGCGCAAAGGCGATACGGTGTTTCTCGTGACCGCCAAGGGGCAATCGATACGCTTCGAAGAGAAGCAGATACGGGAAATGGGACGGCAGGCGGCAGGTGTACGCGGCATCAAGCTCTCTCCGGGAGACAGCGTCATCGGGACGGGCGTCGCGGAGAAAGGCGCGAAGGGTAAGGAGCTGATGGTGCTCTCCGCGCTCGGTTTTGGCAAAAAGACGCCGGTAGCGGAATACAAGGTGCAAGGACGCGGCGGCAGCGGCATTAAGACCTCCTCGGTGACGGCGAAGACGGGGCCATTGATAGCGGCAATGGTCGTGGAAAACGGCGGGGAGATAGTCGCCATGTCGCAGAAGAGCCAGGTGATACGGACGGGCCTGGACGAGATACGTTCACTCAGCCGCGCGACGCAGGGCGTGCGCATTATGAAGCTGCGCGCCGGCGACAAGATCGCGGCGTGCGTGGCGCTTGCCGGTACCGTAGAGAGCGGCACTGATGCCTAGGCGTGTATAACTTGCCGCGTGCGCTGCGCGCACGCGGTATACTTACCTGCATGAGCGATGCGACTGCGTTGCCGCCAACGGCGGGATTTGCACACCCGCCTCGGAATGTTTCGCTGTTCGGCCTGGAGCCGGGCATGCACGTGGCTGATTTCGGCTCGGGCAGCGGCGCATACGTGCTTCTTATGGCGGAGGCGCTCGGCGGGCACGGCCGTGTGACCGCCGTGGATATACAAAAGGATCTGCTTTCACGCATCAAGAATGAGGCGATGGCACGCAACCTGCGCAATGTCGAGGTGTTGTGGGGAGACCTCGAGGTGCCGCACGGCTCCAAGCTCGGCGACGGCGTGCTTGATTTCGTCCTCATTTCGAATCTTTTGTTCCAGGTGGAGGAGCCGGGTGCCGTTATCGCGGAAGCGCGCCGCACCCTGAAGCGCGATGGCCGGCTCGCAATGATAGATTGGAGCGATTCCTTCAGCTCCCTCGGGCCGCCGCGCGGCAATGTTATTTCTAGAGACGCGGCGCTAGAGCGTGCGGAGCGGGCAGGTTTTGCGCTTGTGCGCGATTTTGAGGCAGGCGCGCACCACTGGGGCATGATGCTTCGTCCGGTGCAGTAATATATTGTAGTGCGTACCATGAGTCTTTTCGTATGAAGCCCAAATTCTCCGTCTTCCAGGTCGTTCTTCTTGCCTTTTTCGGCGCATGCGCAGTCGCCGGCGTTCTGATATTTGCGTTCGTTATCGGCGGGGGCGGCGGCGCGTCCA
>PFBM01000009.1:0-2982 GCA_002773285.1 Candidatus Kaiserbacteria bacterium CG10_big_fil_rev_8_21_14_0_10_59_10 | reverse complement strand
TCGTCTTGCGGCAGCTCTCGGAAACGGAAGGCCGTCTGAAGCAGGTGTCCTATACGCAAATGAGAGAGGAGACGTTCGGCCGCGAGCTGACGGACGCACTGGCCTCGGGAGCGGGGCCGGACCTTGTGCTTTTGCGCAGCGACGAGGCAACGCGCGAGGCGCCGAAACTGCTACCGATAGCATATGAGGAGCTTTCACGCGAGCAATTCCAAAATACGTTCGTGGCCGCCGCCGATCCTTTTCTCGGCACGGATGGCGTTCTCGCCGTTCCGCTCGTGGTGGATCCGCTGGTGCTTTTCTGGAATCGCGACATGCTGGCGAGCGCCGGATTCTCGCAGCCGCCGCGGTATTGGGACGAGCTGTACAGTGTTGCGACCGCGGCGACGCGCCGCTCGGAGACGAATTCGATTGAGAAGAGCACCATTGCGTTCGGCGAGTATGCCAATGTCGACCATGCGAAAGATATTCTTGCCATGCTCATACTGCAGGCGGGCGGCTCTGTCACCGCCCGTGATTCGACGGGGCGCCTGCGGCCCGCGCTGATGCCGCGCGCCGGAGAGGGTCAGCATCCTACGGAGAGCGCGCTTCGGTTCTACGTCGAATTCTCGAATCCCGCCCGCGAGCACTACACATGGAATCGTTCGCTGCAATCGTCGCGCGCTCGTTTTGCAGCGGGGGATCTTGCCCTCTACGTCGGGTATGCGAGTGAGGAACCGCTGCTGCGCCGCATGAATCCGAACCTGAATCTCGGCGCCGCGCCGATGCCGCAGATCCGAACGGCCGACACCGCGGTGACAGGCGCGCACACCTATGGGTTCGCGGTGCCTCGGGCTGCGGCAAATCCTGCGGGCGGCCGCACCGTGGCGTATCTGCTTGGCTCGCGAGACGCTTCGAGCGCGCTCTCACTCGCACTCGGCATCCCTTCGGCGCGGCGCGATGTTCTCTCGCAGGCAGCGCAGGGCAACGATGAGCTCTACAATCGGCAGGCGCTTATCGCGCGCGCGTGGCTGGATCCGGATACTGAAGCGACAGACCGTATTTTCCGCGATATGATTGAAAACGTGACAAGCGGCAGCTTACGGCTTTCGGAATCCATTCAGCGCGCCGAGCAGGCGATGGCTCAGTTATTGACGATATGAACGCTCGTATGACACCTTCCGTACGGCTCACCATACTCTCGACGCTATGGGGCGCGGCTGCAGCGCTCCTTCTAGTTGCTTCGCCGCTTTTCGCCTCAGAGCTCAACAACCCGACCCAATTCGGCTCGATCCAGGCCTTCATCGAAGGGCTTTTGATGGCCATCGTGCGCATCGCCCTTCCCATCATCACGCTCTTCGTCGTCATCGCCGGGTTTATGTATGTGTTTGCGCGCGGCAACGTGGAGCAAATAAAGAAAGCGCATAGAAACTTCATGTATGTGCTGCTCGGCACGGCGCTCATTCTCGGCGCGTGGCTCCTTGCGACTATGATAGGCGGGACCGTCTCGCAGTTGATGGGCAACTGACCATGGTTACGCGCATACTTGGGATTCTCGCGCTCGCTCTCTTTCCCGCACTAGCGCTCGCCGCTCCGCGCACGTTCAGGGAGCTTGCGGACCACCTCGTCTTCATCATGAACTACGCCATCGGCGTTCTCGTTATCGCAGGCCTTACCATATATCTTTTCGGCGTTGCGACGAACATCGTAAACTTCGGCAAGGAGGACGGGGGAGAGAAACGCTCGGCGTTCTTCGTATGGGGTATCGTTATCCTGTTCGTCATGGTCTCGATATGGGGCATTCTTGCGCTCCTTCAGAGCACCTTTTTCTCCGGCGGCGTGGGAGAGCAAATAGGACAGTCGAAAAGTACCGGAGGGTTCCTGACGCCCGAGGACGCCAAGCTTACGCGATAGGTATGGAAGCCGGAACCGCATCGATGTTCGTACTCTTCCTGTATGCGGCGATCGGCTTCTTCGGTGCGGGCTCGCTCGGCCTTTTTGCGACCGGCCTGGCCATCTACTTTACGCGCATGGGCCTGGATAACCGCAAGCTAGGGATCGTTTTCATGGAGTGGGCGGTAGCGATGCTTTTTGCCGTCTTTCTACTGGGGCTTCTGCTGCGCGTTCTTGAGTAGCTAAGATATCCACACTTCGTGGGATTTAGCGTTGTGCAACCCCACTACGGCTATACAATGTATCCATAGTTATAAATAGCAATTAAATGATACCTATCAGTATGCGCTCACGTCCATATTTCTATCTTGCTCTCGGTGCGGCCGTCGCCGCTTTGCCCGCGCTGGCCGGAGCGCAGACGCTTCTTAATACCCTCGCGCTCGTGAATACGTTCCTCAATGCCGCCATCGGGCTGATGATAACGCTGGCCATCGTCGTCTTCTTCTGGGGCATCATCCAATACCTCGCAGGCGGCTCCGAGAAGAAAGCGGAGGGCCTACAGATAATGCTTTGGGGTGTTGTCGCTATTTTCGTCATGGTGTCAATCTGGGGCATCATTCGTCTTCTGCAAAGTACGTTCCGGGTGACGTCGACGGACCCGGTCGTACCAAAAGGAATCCAGGTGACGACTGGCGTTTTCTAAGCTGCTCTCTGGCAGCATGATGGGATATGGCGCCTGGCGCGGGAGTAGATCTGCTGAACCGCATCACGACGCTCATTATCGACCCCGCGATAGCCGTCATTTTTACGGCGGGGCTTCTCCTCTTCCTATGGGGACTCATCGAGTTTCTTTGGACTTTGAATCAGGGAGGCGACCGGAATAAAGGCGTGCAGCACATGCTGTGGGGCGTGGTCGGAATGCTCATCATGGTATCCGTCTACGGCATCGTGAATCTTGTCGTCAATACGCTCGGCATCACCGTCTCCGGCGCGACCGACACCAGCCGCATCCAAAACGTGCCGCAGTTCGACTTCTTCAATTAGCCGCGACCGCGCGACCCGTCCTGCTGAACGGGTGCCCCGCGCTCGCCTTCGAGTCCTCTCCTGTGCCGC
>PFBM01000015.1 GCA_002773285.1 Candidatus Kaiserbacteria bacterium CG10_big_fil_rev_8_21_14_0_10_59_10 | reverse complement strand
AACTTCGAAGCGGCTTTGCCTATCTGCGCGGCTTATTCTGGCAATAAATGAGAGTGCGCATATACTATCCCAATGATCGGATTGTTCGATTCCGGAAGCGGCGGGCTGACGGTTCTTGCGGAGATACGGAGGCGCGCGCCGCGCGCGGACATAGTGTATTTCGGTGACGTGGCGAACGCTCCCTATGGTTCGCGTCCGAGTAGTGAGTTGGTAGAGCTGACGCGCGCCAGTATCGAATACCTGCGCGACATGGGCGCCACGGAGCTTGTGAGCGCCTGCAATAGCGTGGCGCCCTCGGTTCTTGCCGGCGCGGCGGAGAGCGCGCGGATAATCGAGATGACAAGGCCGATCGCGCGCGCCCTCCGGCAGCACGCCGGGGCGCGCGCCCTCCTCCTTGCGACAGAGGCGACGGTGCGCTCCCGTATCTATGAGGAGGCCCTCGGCGTTACGGTGCTTCTCGATCAGCTGCCTGTCCCGGAACTTGCGGGTGCCATCGAGTTTGGCGCGGACGAATCCGCGGTGCGGCGCATCGTGCAAGAAGCATTCAGAGAGAAAGCCGGCAGAGCGTACGACCTTCTTATACTGGGATGCACGCACTATCCGCTCGCGAGACACATCATTGAAGAAGAAGCGAGAGCCGCATTCGGCGGCGCGGTGCGTACGGTGGATCCGGCGGAAGCGGTCGCCGAAGAGGTCGTTCGCGCCTTCGACACGGAGGGAAGCGGGCTGAGCCGACTATGCGTATCTGCGGCGTCCGAACTCTTTGCGCGCCGAGCGGGCGCACTATTTCCCGGCGAGGCGCACTCGATAGAGGTTTTTAACCGATTCGTTCCGCGCGGTATAGTTACCGCATGAAGAACGCCTGCGCGCCGTTTCAAGGGAAGCGTATCGTACTGCTCGGTTTGGGCGTCCTGGGGCGCACAGTGGGAGACGCCGAATTCCTGGCAACATGCGGCGCCGAAGTGCTCGTCACCGATAAAAAAAGCGAGGAGGAGCTTGCCGAGTCAGTCGCGCGCCTCAAGAGGTACAAAAATATTACGTTCAAGCTCGGGAGGCACGACGTTCTCGATTTTTCAGAGTTCGACATGGTGCTGAAGGCGGCGGGCGTCCCGCTCGACTCTCCCGAGGTCGCCGCGGCGCAAACGGCGGGCGTTCCGGTCTGCATGTCTACCGCCCTTTTTGCAAAGCACGCGGCTGAAGAAGGCGCGACGGTCGTCGGCGTGACGGGAACCCGCGGCAAATCTACGGTGGCGCACATGATATACCATGCGCTCTCGCGCGCCGCCTTGCGGGACGACTCGGGCCGAGAGAGAAGCATCTTTCTCGGCGGCAACGTGCGCGGCGTCTCGACTCTCTCACTGCTTCCAAAGGTTAAACCTTTGGACATCGCCGTGCTCGAGCTCGATTCGTGGCAGCTGCAAGGATTCGGCACGCTTGGGATAAGTCCGCGCATTGCCGTATTTACGAATCTGATGCCGGACCATTTGGATTACTATGGCGGCGACATGAAAGCGTATTTTTCAGACAAGGCGAACATATTCAAACATCAGCGTGCCAGTGATGTGCTTATCGCAGAAAATGGCTTATTAGAGCGGTTTTCCACCACTTCTCCGGGAGAGAGACGCGCGCCTGCGCCGCTTCCCGAACACTGGATACTTCGCGTACCCGGTGCGCACAACCGCGCAAACGCCGCCTATGCCGCGGAGGCCCTGCGGCAGTTAGGATTGTCGGAGGAAGAAATACAAAGCGGCCTCGAGTCGTTCGAAGGCGTGGAAGGGCGCTTGCAGTTCGTGCGTGAGGTCGGCGGCGTAAAAATCTATAACGACAACAACGCGACGACGCCGGAGGCGACCATCGCCGCACTGAAAGCGCTGACAGCTACAGGCGGCAAGCTCCCGACTGCAGGCATCGTTCTTATCCTCGGCGGTGCGGACAAGGGGCTTGATATGAGTGCGCTTGTCGCGGAAGTCAACAAAACCTGCAAGGAGGTCGTGCTCCTCGCCGGCAGCGGCACGGACGCCCTGCTACAAGCTACGGGCTACAAGCTACAAGCTGTTACGCATGACCCCTTCGACTCTCTGGAGAGGGCGGTTACCAAAGCGCTCGAGTGTGCGGAGGCGGGAGACGTCGTTCTCTTCAGCCCGGCATTCGCATCCTTCGGCATGTTTAAACATGAGTACGACCGCAACGACCGGTTTCTCTCGCTCGTTTGCTCGCTATGACCGTCCCGAAACACATCCACATGATTGGTATCGGAGGCATCGGCATGTCGGCCCTTGCGCAGCTTCTCGCACACCGCGGCGCCCGGGTGAGCGGCTCGGATAGGGAAGAGTCGCCCGCGACGAAGCTTCTCCGCGAGAAGGGCATCGACGTTTTCATCGGGAACGAGCCGCACATGCCGGAGAGTGCGGAGCTCCTCGTCTACAGCGATGCGGTGCCGGCCGAGAATGCCGAACGCCAGCGCGCACGCGAGCGCGGCATCAAGCAGACGTCGTATTTCGAGATGCTGGGCATCGTCAGCCGCGGCGCCTACACCATCGCCGTCGCGGGTACGCACGGGAAAACGACGACTACCGGAATGGTCGCAGCGGTGTTGAAGGCAGCCGGCAAAGAGCCGACTGCCATCGTCGGCTCGTTCGTACGGGATTTCGGTTCCAACTTCCTGCCGGGCCGCCGGGAACTATTCGTGGTGGAGGCGTGCGAGTATCGGGACCATTTGCTGGAGCTATCGCCGGACGTGCTCGTCATCACGAACATCGAGCTAGACCATACGGACTACTTTCCCTCGCTCTCGGCGATGCAGACGACGTTTCGCGCCGCCGTCGAGCGCGTGCCGGAGGGCGGCTGCATCGTGACAGACCCGTCACACCCGGCTATCGCGCCCACGCTCTCACAGGCGGCGGCGCGCATCGTGGACTATACGAAAGAGAGCGTGCCGGCGCTCAAGCTCATAGGCGAGTTCAATCGCGCGAACGCCCGCGCCGCGAAATGCGCGGCGCGCGCGGCCTTTTCGGAGCTCGACGAGCATTCAATAGATGAGGCCCTCTCCTCGTTCCGCGGCTCGTGGCGCCGCTTTGAATACAAGGGAGAGGTGCAAGGCGCGCTCGTCTACGACGATTACGCGCATCACCCTACCGCCATCCGCGCGACGCTCGAGGCGGCGCGGCAGGCGTATCCGGACAAGAAGCTCACGGTGGTGTTCCACCCGCACCTCTACTCGCGTACGCGCGACCTCTTCGATGACTTCGCAACGGCGCTCGCCGATGCCGATAAAGTTATTCTGGCACCAATCTATGCCGCGCGCGAAGCGCCGATCGAGGGTGTGACAAGCGAGGCTCTTGCCGAAAAAATCTCCACCCTTGGAACCCCCGCACAATCGTTCGCATCTCTTGCCGAAGTTCGAGACGCTCTTGTGGCCACAAGACAAAAGCCACAAGCTACAGGCTTGATTATTACTATGGGCGCGGGGGACATCTACAAAGTTGCGGAACAATTAACGGAGGAGTAAGCTACCTGAAACTATTCCTAAGTTCTCAAGAACTTAGGAATACATATACGGGGATTATGCAGGTATGAAGTATAGGCACTTGGAAAGGTTGGTTCGCGGGTTTTCTAATCATCGGCGGATTCAGATGATGGAGCTTTTGGCGCGTCAGCCGGAGTTGTCTGTGGACGAAATAGCTTCGGAATTCAATATCAATTACAAGACGGCGGCGGAGCACATTCGCCGTTTGGCTATTACCGGCCTTGTCGTCAAGCGCAACGAGGGCAACATGGTTCGCCACGCGCTGACTGCTCGAGCAAAAACTGTTCTTAAGTTCTTAAGAACATTGGAATAGATATGGGGGGTGGAGCGAGGGTGTAGCGATCTGGGTGATGCTTGCTTCGTAGGGTAGTGGTGATAGTGTCGAGTTATGGAAGCGGGAAAGCTGTCAGTTGTCGCGACGCCCATAGGCAACTTGGGGGATATGACGTTCCGCGGCCTGTGGACGCTGAAAGAGGCGGATGTCATATACGCCGAGGACACCAGGGTTATTACGAAACTTCTTTCCCACTACGGGCTGCGCACCGCCGTCCTTCGGCTCGACGCCGCAACAGAGGCGAAAAAGGCGGCCGAGGTGGTCGCGAGGCTCGAGCGCGGCGAGCACGTAGCGCTCGTTTCTGACGCCGGCACGCCGGCGATATCGGACCCGGGTGCTCGGCTTGTGGCGCACGTGCGCCGGGCGCTGCCCGAAGCGAAGATAGAGGCGCTGCCCGGGCCTTCGGCCATACCCGCGGCGCTCTCCATTGCGGGTATCCCCGCAGATTCTTTTTTGTTTCTCGGCTTTTTACCCCACAAGAAAGGGCGTCAGAGCGCGCTAACGCGCATAGCCGCGATGCTCGAGCAGGATTCCCCGTGCGGCGAGGTACCCGTCGTACTGTACGAATCGCCCCATCGCATACTCAAGTTGCTACAGGAGCTTGAAAATGTTGCGCCAGAAGCGCGTGTGACGCTCGCGCGCGAGCTGACGAAAATGCATGAAGAAGTGCTCGCGGGCACGCCGGCGGAACTTGCCGCGTCACTCAAGAAAGGGGGCAAGGCGCGCGGCGAATTCGTCGTCATTCTTGAACCTTCTGGAATCTAGAAGCGAGAATGCTGTATACTAGCCGGTATGACACTCGACGCGCTCGTTATCGTCTCCGGCGTTCTCGTTGCCGCCCTGCCTTTTCTCGCTTTTCCCGCAAGCTGGAAAAGCGTCATGTTCCCCCTGCTCGGGGTGTTCATTATCCTTCTGGGCGTCGCCCTGCGCCGAAAGGGCAGTGCAGGGCACGGGCAGCGCGAACGGACAGCGGCAGGTATGGACGGGATGGAATCGACAAATGTCGCGCCGCATGGCGGCATTGAATAGCATGGCATGAAAGGAGAGGCGAGCCGGAAGAGCATGAAGCGCCGTGCTTCCGTCATCATCGGTGCAGCCGTTCTTGGCGCGAGTTTTTTTGTAAGCGGGGCCGATACACGCGTAACGGCGGCACTCTCGTCCGTTTCCGATGCGCTGCGTCCCGCATCCGTTTCGTTTGCGCGCGTGGACATGCGCGGCGCACCAGGCACTTCGGCACAGGGCGAGGTCGCGATAGAGACGCCTCGCGCAACGCATGTGGAAATGCCGACGGCCGTGAAAGGCATATACATGTCGCAGTGCGCGGCGGCGACACCTTCCTTCCGCCGCGACCTCATTTCGCTCATTACCTCGACGGAGTTGAACGCCATCATTATCGACTTGAAGGATTATTCGGGTACGGTCGCGTTCCCTTCGGAAACCGCGCTCGAGGGGGGAGCCGGCTGCACGGTACCGGATTTTGAGGAGTTCGTAGAAGAGCTTCACCGTCACGGCATTTTTGTCATCGGCCGCCTCACCGTATTCCAGGACCCGCTCTACACGAAAGTCCATCCGGAGGCGGCAGTGCGTCGCGCGGGCGACACGAGCGCGGTGTGGAAGGACCATAAGGGGCTCTCCTTCGTGGACGTGGGCGCCAAGCAATTTTGGGACTACATCGTGGCGCTTGCGCGTGAGGCGCACGCCCTCGGGGTGGACGAGATAAATTTCGACTACATACGCTACCCCTCGGACGGCAACATGCGGGACGTGCACTATGTCCACTCGACGGGCGACAAGCAGGTTGAGCTTGAGCGATTTTTTGCCTACCTCGCCGAGCGCGTGCGCGAGAACCAGCCGCACCATATGCCGGTGCTCTCCGCCGATCTCTTCGGCATGACGACGACGAATTACGACGACCTCAACATAGGGCAGGTGTTGGAACGCGCACTGCCGTACTTCGATTACATCGCGCCAATGGTGTACCCCTCTCATTACCCGTCCGGTTTCCGCGGTTATGCGAACGTGAACGCGCACGCCTACGACATCGTGTACCACTCTATGAAGACGGCCGCCGAGCGGGCTGGCGCGACGACAACGAAGGCCGCCGGGCTTACGCACACGCCCATCATGGAGACCGTCACGGTGCCTGCCTCCGGCACTGCCGCGACGACCACGAGACAGGAGCCGACGGGGCTGTACGCGAAACGTGCGTACAAGGCGGAGGTGATGCGCCCCTGGCTGCAGGATTTCAATTATCCTGTTCCCTATACGCCCGAAATGGTCGCCGCTCAGATACAGGCGACGTACGATGCTGGCCTCACTAGCTGGATGTTCTGGGACCCGGCGAATACATACACGAGCTTGCGGCAGGTCTTGAAGCCGGAGTAAGTTCATTTTCGCGGCGGGCGCCGTGCGCTATACTGTTCGCATGTCCAATCGTCAAGCGGATGACGACCGCCGCATTACGTACTTTGCGGCGACGCACACACGAGGGAAGAGGGAGCTCTTCGG
>PFBM01000002.1:7911-10773 GCA_002773285.1 Candidatus Kaiserbacteria bacterium CG10_big_fil_rev_8_21_14_0_10_59_10 | reverse complement strand
GCGCAGCGCGGAGAGCCGTTGCTCTACCACTTCCTCGCTCACGCCGACCATCGGCGCAGCGCGCTCCCGCTCGATGATGCGTTCGATGACGCGCTCGATGACGGGCTGCTGGATGATGGTCTGAGGTGGAGGCGGTGGAGGAGTAGGCGGAGGAGCCGGCGGAGGCGGAGGTGCAACGAACGACGGGGAGGTCGGCTCGTTGACAGGAGGCCCGACGGCCGTCGTTGTTCGCGCAAACGGGAGTTTGCTTAGCAGCCAGGAGACGAATGACAATGTGCTTTCCTCTACGGCAGAGGACGCCTGCGCAACGCTCGCACGGCTTCGCGCCCCGATGCGTGAGAAGGCGTCGCTCGCCGCGATGTGCACCTTCGCCCCGAGCCACTGAAGGAAAGTTGGCGACTCGGGATGATCGCTCGCGACGCTGCGATCCGGCGCATACGTGACGGTGAATATCCCCACCGCGCATACCGCAAACACGAGTACTGCAGCCGCGGCGGTACGCGTGCCTCTGCGCTTCGGCCTGCGTGCGCGCGCCCACTCTTGCAGCATCTCGGGAGGCCTCACTACGGAGGCGGGTCTTTCTCTGAAGCGGCGTTCGACCATAGACAGTTTGGCTTCAGCATAACTTATTTATGCGCTTTTTCGGGCGTGTGAGGCGTGTTTTTTTGTGGACAAAATGCTCCGAATGGACAACGGGCGTGTAATGTTGCGGCACTCTCACCATTTCAGAACACACGAGTATGGGGTCTCGCGTGCCATATCGCCCGAGCGCCTGCAAACACGGCCGCGGACGATTACCACAGAGAGCGCTAGCTCTCCGCGGTCGTCGTTGCCGCCGATAGCTCTTCCGTTGGTTCCTCGCCCGAGCTCTCACCCTGCTCTACTCCTTCCTCGCCGCCTCCTTCTCCCGCGGATTCTTCTTCTACGGGCTCTACATTCTCTTCACTCTCCAACGGATCGGCAGTATCGCCGGACGCCGTCGTCGTAGCGGATGACGGCGGAGGTGGTGGGGGTGGTGGGGGTGGTGGGGGTGGAGTGTCTTCCCCCGCCTGTGCGATTACCGTGCGCGCCTTGCGGGTAATGTTGCCCGCCTTGTCTATCGCCTCGTAGGTTACCGTGTGCGTACCCGCGGGCGTGCTCTGCATGTACACGCGCTCGACTTTTTTACCGTTGAGGTAGAGGTTCAGCGTGATGTCGTCCGTATTGCCATTGTCGGCGGCAACCGCGCCGAGGTCGAGGTACGAGTTGCCTGCCCGCATGGTATGCGGATCGTTCCCCAGGATGGAAAGGAACGGAGCAGCCGTGTCATTCTCATCGCCTGAGAGGAATTCGCCGAGTGCGAGTGCATCCGCCTGCACGCCTGTTTCCGAGCTCGCGGCCAAGGGGGCGGGCGGCGCATCAGTAGAAGAAGGAGGGGCGGCGCTCGCCGCCGCGGCGACCTGCGGCGGCGCAGGTGGCGCAGGTGGCGTCACGACCGGCGTGTAGCCGGGCAGCACCTCCGTTTTGTCGTTGAGCACCTTGCCGACAAGTCCGCCGTACTTCGTCGCGACCGTCTTGTGCGATATCTGCCGCCGCTCCAGCGCCTGCACCTCTTTGAGATAAGAGAGCTCGCGCGCCGTCTTGTGCCGCAGCTGCTCGGTCACATAGAGCCCGAGGTCGCGGTACTGGCCGAGGTCGGCCTTGGAAACGCGCAACACCTCGTCCTTCACGACGTCCCGCCACACATAGTCAACAACATCTATCGTGTGAAAGCGGTATGCCACATAGTAGTAGTCGTCATCCTCCTCCACTCCCACTATCTCGGCATAGGGCGCGAAGGTTGTGAGGTCTTTGTTTGCGATGTAGGTGTTGTCCACGGAAATGACGTTCTGTTCGCTCGAGAGGATCGCCTCCGGATTCGCCGCCGCAAACACCCCGCCCGCGCCGAGAAAGATGACGCCGGCAGCTATGGGCACGGCGTTGTTGTATTGGAGGAAGTTCAGAAGCGATCTCTGTTGCATATGTGCCATTCTACGTCATTGCGGCATTCATTGCCTTGCATCTTTCGGCGCCAACTGAGTATCCGCACCACTATCGTCGCGAAAGCGCTGTGGTTTTATCATCCTTATAATCATACAAAACACGCAACGGAAGTCGAGCCGCACGGCGTTGAAAAACGCCCTACTCTACCCGTATCGTGAAGGCGGTCGGGATGACCTCTCCCTCTATCTTCATCTCTCCCCACACGGTGTAGATGCCCGGCGACGGGAATATAACGTGCGCTTCGACGGATGGGCCGAATCGGGGCGGCAGGTAATGGGATTCGATCGAGTGCAGGATCTTTCCGTCGCGAACTAGTATCGGCGGAGGGGGCACATCGGGATCGTGCACTTCGCCGTGCGTATGGATGATGGCGGAGAGGTCATCCCTCACGATGGCAAGATGCATTGCGGCGCCAAGGTAGGGTTCTATGTTCTCAACCGGCGCCCCGTCGCGCGTCACGGTGTAGTAGAGATTGGATACCTCGCCCGCAATAGGCGCACCGTAGGCGAGCGACACCTCGTACGCGCCGAACTGACCCGGCGACGGATACCGCGCGGGCCCTATTGCCTGCGAGGGAGCGCCGTCGACGCGGACGCTGAATGCCTGCGATTCGTGCGAGAGCCGATGGGCGTAGTCCACGGCAACGATATAGTCCCCGGCTTTGGGAAATACGAACGGGACGGTGAACGACGCGCTTCGTATTTCTTCTTCCGTGAGCGGGCGCTCGTCGTCCGGATGCACATGCGCAAAGAAGTTCATGTCCGCGCTGATGACGATAACGTGGATGTATTTTTCATGCTCGACAAAAAGCTCGGCGGGGCTTCCGTCTGCGCGGCGCAC
>PFBM01000002.1:0-7891 GCA_002773285.1 Candidatus Kaiserbacteria bacterium CG10_big_fil_rev_8_21_14_0_10_59_10 | reverse complement strand
GCCGTTGGCCGCTCCGGCGCATACGCGAGCGAAACCTCGGACGCTCCGGGCGCGCGCGCATACTCGTACGCACGCTTGTCGGCAAAGTGGTACGCACCTCCGAGCGCCATGCATCCCTCACGCGGCGTCATAGAGGTAGGAATGCCGGCGCGAGTCGGCAGCATCAAGTGCCACATGTTGCCGTCTCCCTCACAGAGCGCCTTATAGGGGTTGGAGAGTGCCGCATTCGAAGCAGCCCATGCGACACCGGCGCCGAAGAGCGCAACTGCGGCAATGCCAACGAGCGCGCGACGCGCGCGGGGGGGATGTAAAAGGGAGGGTGTACTGTAGTTCGCGAAACGGTAGAGCACGGCGCTCACCGCGATGCCGACGAGTGCCACGGCAACAAGCGCCTGCGCGAAGAGGTCGAAGGCGCGCCTTCCTTCCTCATCATCAGGCAAAGGGGGGACGTTGAAGACGGCGCGTGCGTCATAGCGCCCTTCTTGCGGCGCGATAATTTCAAGCCGACTTCCCTCGGTGAGAGGGCGCGTAAGGGCGTACCCATCTTCAAAACGAATAGCGGGTTCCAGCAGTATCCTCTCTCCCGACTGCTCGGCATAGACGACCGGAGTATTCGAGAGCATACCGCCCTCAAACACAAGGAGGAGCGAATCGTCCTCGTCGCGCGAGCGTTCCAAGAGAATAGTGGCACCTTCGCTCTTTGCGGCGGCGATGATATTCCTCGGCGCATCGAACGGTGGCGAGGTGATGATGATGGCGCTTGAGAAATACACCACCAAAAGCGCCGCGCCAAACTCCGCAAAGAGAGTCGCCGGAAGCGCACTCGAGAAAAAGCGCGGAGAACTGTGGGGGGCGAACGTGTGATACGCACGAAGCACAACAAGGAGAAGTGACGCGCTAAGAAGCGCAAGGAACGCGCTTCCCCACTCGGTGAGAAATATGTTGCCGAAGCTCTTGAGGTGAAGCCACACGATGTAGGCACCCGTCACCGAAAGGCCTCCGAGCAAGAGCGCAAGAAGAGCCGATGCCTTGGGCAGGAGCGCTTGCAACACTTCCCTTGTTCGCGCAGAGAACGAAAGCAGCGCCACGATAAGCGCAATGCCCGCCCACGCATCTTTTTCTATAAGGTGGAAGAAATTTATCGCGACGGAAAGCTCCGGGAAGAAAGGGTTCGCCGTCGCATGGCTTACGATAGCGCGGAAGAAGGCGAATATGGCAAGTGCAAGAACGAGCAGCGTCTCGTATACCGTGAATCGCTCAGAAGCCAATATTTTTTTTCGCGCGAGTGCGAACACGCCGAGGAAAAAAACTATCGCGCCCATACGCCACAGGCCTGCGCTGCCCGCCGCAGTCGCCGTATACATGAAGAAGGCATCGAAGAGTGCGGTGTCGTGAAGCGCAGAGAGCTCGCGCGTTTTCCACACAAGCTGCAGTGCGCCTCCCAAAAGCGCTGCAAGGGCGCCGAAGAGTACGAATCCCGTGTAGCCGCGTGCGATACGCGGCCACTCGGACGCACGTGCCTCTTTCCTGCGAAGCGGCCGCACCGCGAGCGCAAAAAGGAGGAGCGCCGCCCAGAGAACGCCGTTCCCGAAAAGCTCAATGGTCATCGCGACAACTTCGGGCGTTTGCGCGATATGCACGACCTCTACTTGTTGGAACGCCGACCCCACGACTATTCCCTCTCCCACGGAAAACGCGAACGAGCCGCGCGTAAAGTGGCCGTCATCGGCGGACACAACGCTCCACGAAACAAAGTACGCACCCTCCCCGTCGTCACGCACTGAAGCCGACAGCGTGCGCGGCTCAGGGCCGACACGCGCTTCTTCCGATACTGTCTCGCCCTGCGGGCCGCGCACGCTCATTCTTGAAGCACCCGGCTCGAGCCGCTCGCTGAAGCGCACGACGACTTCCCGCGGCGTCTCCGTTAGCGCCGCTGATGACGCGGGCTCCATGTGGACGGGGGTCGCGTGCGCGCTCGCGATAAGCGGCAGCACGAACGCCGCCGTAAACACGCATACTGCTTTCGCATAGTTCATACGTACGAGAGGGTTCGCCCGACCCGCGCCTACTGCGCGGGTCGGGCGTCTTCCCTACTTCCGCCGCCGCAAGAACGCGGTCGCGAGCGCGGCGATGGAGACGCCAAGCGCCGCGAATGAATACGTGCGAGACGTGTCCGCCTGTCCCGCGAGGGATATAAGCGAGGCGGATTCTTCGGGAAACCCGAGAACTTCCTTCGGAGTGGGACATCCCCAACTGCCGGTTTTAAGCGTACGCACCACTCCCTCCGATATCTGGACCTCTGACGTGTCCTCGGGCGCGCGCTCGTGTCCCGCGGGCGTGCAGGTGAAGGTGAGGTCTATCGGCGTGTGGTTCAACTCTCCGAAGACGCGGTACGAGAGCGTTGTCGCCACGGTCGGATAAAAAACGGCGTAGTAAGCGCCCGGCGAGCCGTGCGCGGGGCTAAGGTCCAATACCTTTTTCGCATTTCCGGCGATAAGCTCCACCTTGAGCGTCTCTTCAAGACCGACGACTGCGCCGCCTGCCCCATGATGGTCGTTCGCCGCCATGTGCGCATGACCGGGCATTGTCACGCGCAAGTCCACACCCGTTCGGTCGTCCACCGTTATCGGCTCATTCAACGAGCCAACGGTGAATTGATACGTTTCCCCGCCAATAATAAATTCCTGCCGCTCGTGCGCGAATGCGATAGCAGGCACAAGTGCAAGAATCGTGAGCAGCGCGAGCAATGCTCCTGCGGCGCCCAACGGCACCGTTCTTTGTTTTGTTTCCATGGTAATTCGAATGATTACTCCGATTAAAATACACGGGAGCAATCAGGCGAACCGCCGATACAATTCTATCCCGCGCCGAAGCGCAGTACCGTTCACGGGATCGTGAGGAAATGCCGTGAGTGCATAGCGGCGCGCGCGAATAGCAACCACCCCGAGCGTGATGATGGGAGTAATAATCGCAAACGCACCCGAGGGTAGCGACGTGGACGCGTGTTCTTCGTGCCGCAGCGCACCATGCAGCGAACCCCACACCGCGCTCTCCGTGCCATATTCATTTTCCCCGTGCGCATGCGGAATGACATCATGCAAAATCCCGCCTAATAGGACCGTACACAAAAGTGCCGTGCAAACTACGGCAGACAAAGAGCGCATGCGCATAATGCGTGCATGATAACGAACTCATATAGAAGGAACAAGGAGCAAGGTAAGCAGCCGTATGTGCCCAACTGCTTGTCGGCTATAATCGCTCCGTGTGGGAGCGGAAAAAGACCATCAGTATTGCAATCGCCGCCGCAGTACTTGCGGGCGTGTACATATTCACGGTCACAGCTGCAAAGCAGGTCCCGCCCATTGACGACGCGGGCGCATACCGCGCCTACTGGAGCGAGTACGCGAAACGGCACGGAAGCGCTGCCGCCTACGAAGCGTTCAAAAATGAGAACGCGACTGCCCCAGAAGAAGACCGGCACCGCGCCGCGCATGTCATAGGCGATGTGCTCTACGAGCGCGAGAGCGTGCGCGGCATCGCGATATGCGACCAGAGTTTCGGGTTCGGATGCTTCCACGGCTTGTTCTCCGCCGCATTTGCCGAAGAGCGTGCGGATGAACTGGTGCGGCGCCTCGACGATGCGTGCCTCGAGCGCTTCGGAGTAGGCGGCACCGGATGCCAGCACGGCATCGGGCACGGGATACTCGAGTACCTCGGCTACGAACGGCTCCACGACGCGCTTGCCCTCTGCGACGAGACCGCGCGCATCTCCCCTTTCCTCGGATGCGTGTCCGGCGTTTTTATGGAATACAGCAACCCGCTCGTATCCGACCCGGCCGCGAACACCTTTGAGACGCGCCCGCGGCCGTTTGACGCGGCGGCGCCCTACGGGCCGTGCGGCGCTGTGCCCGAGCCCTACCGGCTTTCCTGCTACTTCGAGCTCGCACCGTGGTGGAGTGCGCACATGACCGGAAAGTACGGCGAGATGGGAGCGTTTTGCGCGAAGCTCCCGCGCGAGGAGGACAGGCGCGCCTGCACCATAGGCATCGGAAGCCACATCGCGGTCAAAAAGGAATTCGATATCGAAAACGCTGGCAGGGCGTGCGACGCGCTCGGCGGCACCACGCGGCGCGTGTGGTGCCGCGCCGGCGCGGCGTGGGCGGTGCACGCCGAATCAAAGGCGGACGAAGCGCGCGCGCCGGAGCTCTGCACGCCGCTCTCGACGAAAGAGCGCGAAGAGTGCCTCTCCCTCTACCGCCTCGACGCCGCGGCGCTCAATTGATATGAAGGAACGGATGGAACACCTCGCAGCGCATCGCACTCGCATTATGCTTGGCGGTATCATTATCCTTATCGCCGGCGCCCTCGCTCTCTGGCACTACGCGCCCTCCCGCGACCTCAGCGCGCATGCGGACGACATTATCCGCGCATGCGAGGACGCACTCCACCGCCCTACATGCTACGACGAAGAGATACCGAAACTCATGGACACGCTCTCGATGGAGGAAGCGTTCACGGTGACACGGCTCGTGCAGGAGCGCGATACATCCTACTGGTACTGCCACGTGCTCGGGCACAACCTGAGCGCGCGCGAAGCGGCGAAGGACCCCTCCCGCTGGAGCGAGGTCATCGCGCGCTGCCCTGTCGGCATGTGCTCGAACGGGTGCCTCCATGGCGCGTTCCAAGAGCGCTTCCGCGAGGAAACGCTCTCCGCGGACGAAGTGGAGGCGCTGGTGCCGGAGTTGCGGGAGGTTTGCGAATCAAGCCGCGACTTTACCTCTCTCGAGCGCGCGAGCTGCTACCACGCGCTCGGCCATCTCTCGATGTACATAACCGGTGCAGACCTGCACACGTCGCTTGAGGTGTGCGACCGCATTGCGCTCCGCGGCGAGCGCGACTGGCGGCAGCTGTGCTACGACGGCGCCTTTATGCAGATATTCCAGCCGCTCGAGCCGGAGGATATCGCGCTCGTGCAAGATATTGCGCCCGCGACAAAGCGCGGGGCATCCGCCCTGTGCGCGGCTTTCAGCGGCGTGCGCTTCGCCTCCTGCCATGCCGAATCGTGGCCCCTCTACGAGGATGAGATACTGACGCCCGAAGGCGCGGTCGCGTTCTGCGGGGTACTCCGCGCGCGCGCGGGTGCCGAGCAAAACACGCGCTGCCTCAACGCGCTCTTCAATATCCTCTCGTCGCGGTTCGGCTTCGACGGAGAAACACTCGCGTCTTTTTGCGGCGCGCTCGGCGGGGCGGAGCGCACACAGTGTTTCGCGAACGCCGCCTCGCGCATGATAGAGACCGATTACCGGCTTGCCGAGGGAGCGGCGGCGCTGTGCGCGACGGCACCGGAGGCGTCACGCACGCGCTGCTTTGAGGAGCTCCTGTTTTATTCAACCTACAATTTCCACGCGGGCTCCGATGAATGGCGCGCGCTATGCGAAGCGCTCCCCGGAGAGTGGCGCGCGCGGTGTTTTGAGGGTGATGCGTCCGCGCTGGCGCCGCAGGCGTACCAATAATCCGCGTTTACCGCTCCATGGGCCATTGGTATACTGCGAACAACATTTGCGGTATGCGCGCTTCGGTCACTATTCTTTCCGTACTTCTTTTGATACTGGCCGCGGCCACGGCCGTGTTTCTTTTGCGGCCTGATACGGCAGCTGCGCCGACGGCGAGCGCTGTCGCGCCGACAGGGGTCGTACACGAAGTAACCTTGGGTGAGGACGGATTTTCCCCACGCGAGCTCACGGTGGCGCTCGGCGACGAGGTGGTATTCCGCACGACACGCAATGAGCCCTTTTGGCCCGCATCGAACGTGCACCCGACCCACACTCTCTATCCCGCCTTCGATCCGCAAGAACCCGTCGCCCCAGAAGATTCGTGGTCGTTCGTGTTCGACAAGCCGGGCGAGTGGCGCTACCACGATCACATCCTTCCCTACTACACGGGCACCATCACCGTCATCGAATAGGCAGTATGCGCGCATCTTTCGCCCTTTGTCTTTCTGTCGCGGCCCTGCTGTGCGCTCCGGCCGCCCTCTCCGCGCACGCGCTCGGGGCGTCATTCGAAAAAGAGAGCGGGCCGTACTTAATTGACATCGGCTACGCACCCGAAGAGTTTTCCGCGGACCGCACCGCGCTCTTTGAATTCGAGCTGACGGAAGACGGCGCACCGGTCCCCTTTGATGACGTATGGGTGCGCATCACGCGCGAAGAGAAAACGGTCTTCGCCGGCGGCATCCACAACGCGCGCTTCGGCGGCGCGCGCATGACCTACCTATTCCCTAAATCCGGCTCCTACGAGCTCTCGGTTCGATACGAGCGCGGGCTCGAGAGTGTTGCCGAAGCGTCGTTCCCTCTCGTTGTTCTCCCCGCTGAAGGGGGCGGCACATTGCGAAATCTCGCGCTCGCGGGCATCATCGGCCTTCTCATCGGCGCGGCGGGCTCCTATGCGCTCGCGCGGCGGCGCGGCTAGAGCATGTGGTTTAAAGAAACAAATTAGGTGCCATTTCTCTTACCTGAGTATTTGATCACTTTCTGCCTACGATCTCGTCGTAATCCGCGATGAACCACGAGCCGATTTTTATCCATGAGAACGTAATCAAGACAGTTGGTAGCCCCTTCGTGAGATCGAACCTAACGGCTTTACCTCAACCTCACCTATCGACCTCGTAGGTCGATATACTACATTGGCGCTCCGTGTACGACCACACGATTTTCAATATTTTCAATGATGTACGGCCTAGCCGAAAATTCAGAATACTTTTACTCCCGCGCCGCTGGCTCGGTCAAGTCTATCGACCTCGTAGGTCGATATAACCCCCGAACCCGAGCCAACTGAATGGTCACCCCAATCTCTATCGACCTCGTAGGTCGATAGATTCGATCGAGCCGGTAGCGCGCGAGTAAAAGTATTCTGAATTTTCAGCTGGCCGTTCATCGTTGAAAATCGTGAGGCCATATACGAAGCGCTTGCGATCGGCATCGTCTATAAAAATAGTACGCTTATCAACCCCGCGATTCAGAGCATGGTAGAGCTCCATACCGCCGATGATAGCATATCGACCTACGAGGTCGATATAGTTGATATGCGCTATTTGGCTGGTTCAAGTTTACCGGAGTATATCGGCCCCTATCGACCTATTTGCGCCTCAGAATATGGTGGGTAAAGTCATCGTCCTGGTCGGGGCGCAGGTTCGGCCACTTGGCATGGTCGTAGCGGTTCGCGACGAGGCGCAGGGAAACGGAGCCCGGCGTGTCGCTCCAGAGCGTGAGCGTGTTCGTTGCCGCGCTCTCTTCATAGAAGACGCGCCCGTTGAACGCCGGCGTGAGCGTAACGACGAGGTGCTCCCAATCCGCGCCAAAATCGGTGGTCTGGTAGAAGAGCCAGAGGTCGCTCCCCTCTCGCAGCTCCGAGAACCGTATCGCGTGTTTGTAGAGTTTGCGCGCCGCGTCATACTCGCGCACCGACACCTTCACCGCCGCCTCCTCCTTCACACCCACCGTAGAGTGCCCGTAGGTCGCGTACTTCACGCCGTCTATGGTGTAGACGGGGTCGATGGTGCCTACGTCGAGCTTGCCCAAGATGCGGATGTCGCCCTGGAAGGTGGAGGTGGCGGTACCCATTCCTGTGGCGCCGCCCGCGCCGACGAAGAGGAGGTCCTTGATGGAGAGCTGCTCGGTCGGGGTCGTGGTGCCGATGCCGACTTTGCCGGAGGTGAGATCAACAACTGCCCTGTAATTCGAATTGTCGGCAATGTAGAATTTCCCTGCCCCGATCGAGGCACCTGTTGCGCTGACACCAAGATAGGTTTGGCCGCCTCCTGATGCGGAATTCTGCAACTCCAGCATATGTGGGTGCTCACCCGCGTCGCTGTGTGCCACATGTAATCGGAAAT